>NZ_JBEGDB010000165.1:0-17491 GCF_043638955.1 Bradyrhizobium sp. 31Argb
AGCCACAAAATGCTCCAGGCCAGATGGAACAACGACTTCCTTCTCCGCGCCCTCGCCCATATGCGATAGCCCTACCCTTTCAGGGAGGGTGGAAATCCTTGCCCCGCCTCAGTGCTCGTTCTCGAGGTGGCCGACGTGCTTCTGGGTGTAGAGCTCAAGGCCGATGCGCCGGATCAGGTCGAGCTGGGTCTCGAGGAAATCGATGTGGTGCTCCTCGTCCTTCATCAGGTCCTCGAACAGATCGCGGCTCACATAGTCCTTCACGCCGTGGCAGTAGGTGGCGGCTTCCTGGTAGAGCGCGCGGGCGCCGATCTCGGCGGCGAGATCGCACTCGATGATCTCCTGGACGTTCTGGCCGATCCGCAAGGGATCGAGCACCTGCATGTTGGGGAAGCCGTCGAGGAACAAAATGCGGTCGGTGAAGCGGTCGGCGTGGTGCATCTCCTCGATCGATTCCTTGCGCCAGACCTTCGCCATCTCCAGGAGGCCCCAGTTATTCAGGATGCGATAGTGCAGCCAGTACTGGTTGATCGCCGTGAGTTCGCTGCGCAGGCCCTTGTTGAGATATTCGATGACCTTAGGGTCGCCCTGCATAGTCCACTCCAAATGCTTAAAGGCCCAAAGCGGGCCCGATTCCAACTTTAGAACGCTTCTAAATCAGATTATGGACAAGAGCAACCCTCCTCTGGGAGGGCACCTGCGAAGAGATCTGGGGAAATCCGGCGGATCAGCAGGCCGCGAGCGCGAACTCAGTGTTGGCGGCTTCGTCGACTGTCTCGTGGCTGTGCGGGCAGCCGCTGCAGCAGGCCTTGGCGCACGGTCCGAGCGCCTCGTCAATGATCGTCTTGATGGTGCGGGCACAGCGGCCGCATTCTGCACTGCAGCCAAGGCAGCCATAGAGCTGCTTGGCATTTCGCGGCAAGGACCCGCCGACGCCCACGGCACTGCGGACGTCGTGGTCGCTGAGGACATTACAGGAACAAACGATCATCGAAGAGGCGGGTCCGGTCGGTGATGCTGACATAAGAAATATTGAAGGCGAGCAAGCGACGCAAAGGGAAAAACCGGAATTTGAAGCAATTCCAAACTGATGATGGAGGTAAATTGGAATGGCTCTAAGTGTGATCCGCGTCATCGCGCGGCGCGCCGGCCATCACTTCTCGGGCGATCCGCCGCGGCGTTGATTGATCGTCAAGGGGAAATGTGGAACTCTGGTCAGGACCAGTGCCCCAAAAGGGATGACTTTGAAGAAAGGTGAGTCCATGAGGAAGACATTGCTCGGATTTGCCGCCATTGCATTGGCAGGCGCGCTCGCGGCGGCACCTCCTCCGGCGCATGCGCAGCGCGGCGTTGCCGCGGGCGTCGCGGCCGGACTGATCGGTGGGGCCCTGATCGGCGGGGCGATCGCTTCGCAGAACGGGTACTACGGTCCCGGTTACTCCTACGGTCCCGGGTATTCCTACGGTCCTGGCCCCGGCTACTACGTCGCCGACCCCTACGAGTACGGGCCGCCCTGCGCCTGGCAGCGCCAGCGCTTCTGGGATGGCTATGGCTGGCGGGTGCGCAACGTGCGCGTCTGCTATTAACGCGCATTCACCTTCATTAAATCTCGCACAGGATGCCGGAAAACCCCCGCTTTTCCGGAAGCTGAACTGCTTATGGCCAGAAAAAACCGTTTTTTTCAGGCCATTAGCGCGCTGACGTTTACTTTCGATTGACTGTTGTGCGCTCTTTTTGCGACACGGGATTTCGAAACCAGCGTGCGAGTCATCGTTAAGCGTTAAACCCGGCGTCGGCTGAAGGCGCCATCCAGGAGAGCCCAAGACATGAAGAAGACATTAGCTGCCTTCGTCGCGGTCGCAACGATTGCCGGTTCGCTGGCTGTCGCGCCGGCTGCCAAGGCCGGAGACGGCCAGATCGCAGCCGGCGTGGCCGGCGGCCTGATTGGCAGCGCCCTGCTCGGTGGCGCGATTGCTGCGAGCCGTCCGGCTCCGGTCTATGTCGCACCGGCGCCGGTCTACGTTGAAGAAGCTCCGTGCCGCATGATTCGCGAGCGCTTCTGGGACGGCTACGGCTGGCGTTTCCGTCGCGTTCAGGTTTGCGACTAAGCTGACCCGGCTCATCGAGCCACTGAATCAAAACCCGGCCGACATCCAGGCCGGGTTTTTCTTTGCCCTTATCGCCGACGGCTACCTCGCGGCGGCCATCGAACGCAGCACCGCTTCGCTCGGCCAGCAGTCGACCTTCAGGCCTGCCGATTTCTGGTAGGCGCCGAGCGCGGCGCGGGTCTGCATCCCGGCCTTGCCGTCGAGTTTGTCCTTGTAGAGACCGATCCGCGTGAGATGGCGCTGCATCGCCTCGACATCGGCGGTGCGCAATTGCGTCGTCGCCGACCAGGGCGTCGCGAACGGCGCCGGGCTCGTCATGCGGTCGGCGAGATGGCCGACAAACAGCACGTAGAGATCGGAAAAATTGTATTCCTTGATGACGAAGTAGTTCTTCGTGGTCAGGAATGCGGGGCCATAGATGCCCTCGGGCTGCAACAGCGAGGCCGGCTGCGCCTGTTCCGTCGCGCTGAGCTTCTGTCCGCGCACCGGCACAAAGCCTGCGCCCAGCCATTCGCCGACCGGCCTCGTCACCTCGGGTACGCCCATGGTGCAATCGACATTGGCCGGCGCCTTCACCTCGTAGGCCCAGCGCACGCCCTTCTGCCAACCCTTGTTGACGAGCTGCTGGGCGGCGGAGGCGAGCGCATCCGGCACCGAGTGCCAGATATCGATGCGGCCGTCGGCGTCGAGATCGACGCCATGCTTGTAGTATTCGGATGGCAGAAACTGCGTAAACCCGGTGGCGCCGGCCCAGGACGAGCGCATTTCCTGGCGCGTCACCGCGCCCTCGCCGAGGATCTTCAGCGCGAGGATGAACTCGGTGCGGTACTGGTCCTTGCGGCGGCCGACATAGGCCTGTGTCGCCACCACGCGCAGCGTGTCGTAGGGTAGCTTGTAGCGGCCGTAATCGGTCTCGCGGCCCCAGATCGCGAGCACCACGGTTGCCGGCACGCCGAAGCGATTTTCGATCTCGTTGAGATCAGCGCGGTGCTTCTGCATCAGCCGCTGCCCCTCGACGGCAAGCCGCGCGATCGATGCTTCCTTGACGTAATCCGCCGGCACCTGGACGAATTCAGCCTGGGACGGGGCGCCGGTCGCCGGGCGGCCCGGCAGGATCAGATCAGGCAGCTTGTAGTCAGGCTCGAGCCCACGCGTCTCACGATCAAACGTCGCGCGCGACACACCGGCGGCCTGCGCCTCCGGCCACAGTGAGGCGATGAATTGGGTGAAGGCGGCATCGGCGGCGTGGGCTGACGGCACCAAGGGCGACGTCGAGAACAGGAGGCCGAAGGCAAGCGCACGGAGGAATGACAAGACGGGCGGCCTGTTCACACAGCGGTCCAATCCAAGTGCTATCCTGTTCTTGAGGCAGACATTAATCACGCGATGCTAGCACGACACGACAGCCGCCGCACCCTCAATGTCCGGCCGACTGCTTGGCTCCTTCGATCGACGCATTCGAGAGCTTGTCGACGAGGGCAATGCCGATCGCGGAGAGGATGAAGACGGTGTGGATGATCGTCTGCCACATCACGCCGGTCTCAGTGTAGTTGGTCTTGCCCGACGTCAGTGCGCCGGCCTCGATGAAGGTCCGCAGCAGGTGGATCGAGGAGATGCCGATGATCGCCATCGCCAGCTTGATCTTGAGCACGCTGGCGTTGACGTGGCTCAGCCATTCCGGCTCGTCTGGATGTCCCCGCAGGTTGAGGCGCGAGACGAAGGTCTCGTAGCCGCCGACGATCACCATCACCAAAAGATTCGAGATCATGACGACGTCGATCAGGCCGAGCACCGCCAGCATGATCTGCTGCTCGCTGAAATCAAAGGCATGGGCGAACAGGTGCCACAGTTCCTTGATGAACAGCACGACATAGACGCCCTGAGCGATAATCAGCCCGACATAAAGCGGCAATTGCAACCAGCGCGATCCGAAGATCAGCATAGGGACCGGGCGCAGCGGTATGTTCTTCGGCGGCACGGGTGCGTCGGAGGTGGCAGACATTATGAATTTGCTCGTGGCAGGATTTGGGATTGCGGAATGCTATATCTACGCAATCTCGTCGTGGTGGGAAGCGACAACTGGCCGCAGCAAATTGTCGCTAGACTGCCGTCACCTCGTCAGCTTCTTGTATTTCACCCGATGCGGGATGATCGAATCCTGGCCGAGACGCCGCATCTTGTCCTTTTCGTAATCCTGGAAGTTGCCTTCGAAC
This sequence comes from Bradyrhizobium sp. 31Argb, assembly GCF_043638955.1. Taxonomy (NCBI): domain Bacteria; kingdom Pseudomonadati; phylum Pseudomonadota; class Alphaproteobacteria; order Hyphomicrobiales; family Nitrobacteraceae; genus Bradyrhizobium; species Bradyrhizobium sp. 31Argb. The sequence continues at coordinate 4,322 of NZ_JBEGDB010000165.1, forward strand.
CATTCGACATGGCTATCGCCTTCGAAGGCGAGGATGTGAGTGGCGATGCGGTCGAGGAACCAGCGGTCGTGGCTGATGATCACGGCGCAGCCGGCGAAATCCTCCAGCGCCTCTTCGAGCGCGCGCAGCGTGTCGACGTCGAGGTCGTTGGTGGGCTCGTCGAGCAGCAGCACGTTGGCGCCCGACTTCAGCATCTTGGCAAGATGCACGCGGTTGCGTTCGCCGCCTGAGAGCGCGCCAACCTTCTTCTGCTGGTCGGCGCCCTTGAAATTGAAGGCCGAGCAATAACCGCGCGAATTCACTTCGCGCTTGCCGAGCAGGATCAGCTCGTTGTTGCCGGAAATCTCCTCCCACACGGTCTTGCTGCCGTCGAGCGCGTCGCGCGACTGGTCGACATAGCCGAGATGGACGGACTCGCCGGTCGTGATCGTACCCTGGTCGGGCTTTTCCTGCCCGGTGATCATGCGGAATAGTGTGGTCTTGCCGGCGCCATTCGGACCGATCACGCCGACGATGCCGCCGGGCGGCAGCTTGAAGGTGAGATTGTCGATCAGCATGCGATCGCCGAACGACTTGGTCAGGCCTTCGAAATCGACGACGTTCTGGCCGAGCCGCTCGGCGACGGGGATGATGATCTGCGCGGCCTGAGTCTGCTTCTCGCTCGCCTTCTTGAGCAGATCCTCGTAGCGCTGGTAACGCGCCTTGGACTTGGCCTGGCGAGCCTTGGGCGAGGATGCGATCCACTCCTGCTCGCGCGCCAGCGTCTTCTGATGCGCCGCGTCCTCGCGGCCCTCCTGCTCGAGCCGCTTCTGCTTCTGCACCAGCCAGGAGGAATAGTTGCCCTCATAGGGAATGCCGCGGCCGCGATCGAGCTCGAGAATCCAGCCCGTGACATTGTCGAGGAAGTAGCGGTCGTGGGTGACGATCAGGATCGCGCCGGGATACTGCCGCAGATGGCCTTCGAGCCAGGACACAGATTCGGCGTCGAGATGGTTGGTCGGTTCGTCCAGCAGCAGCAGCTCGGGCTGGTCGAGCAAGAGCCGGCACAGCGCGACGCGGCGGCGCTCGCCGCCGGAGAGCTTTGTGACGTCGGCGTCGTCGGGCGGACAGCGCAACGCGTCCATCGCCTGGTCGACCTTGCTGTCGAGATCCCAGAGGCCCTGGGCCTCGATCTCGTCCTGCAGCTTGGTCATCTCATCGGCGGTCTCATCCGAGTAGTTCACCGCCAGCTCGTTATAGCGATCGAGGATCGCCTTCTGCTTGGCGACGCCCAGCATCACGTTCTCACGGACGGTCAGCTTGGGATCGAGGTGCGGTTCCTGCTCGAGATAGCCGACGCGGGCGCCCTCGGCGACCCAGGCTTCGCCGGTATAGTCCTTGTCGATGCCTGCCATGATCTTGAGCAGCGTCGATTTACCGGCGCCGTTGACGCCGAGCACGCCGATCTTGGCGTCCGGGTAGAAGCTCAGGTGGACGTTATCGAGCACCTTGCGGGTCGGGAAGCTCTTGGTCAGACCTTGCATGAAATAGACGAACTGGCGGGCCATTGAGTCCCCTGGAATCGGCAGGATTTGTGGAAATTTTGCTGCCGCCGATGTAGCCGCCGGGCCCTCAAAGCGCAACCGCACGCCGCGCGTTTTCCATCCGTTCACCCCGATGAATACGGGATTGAAACCATGTGTACGGAGGATGACGACAATTGAAACCATCTTTTAATAAATCGGGCGAAATCTCGTTTTCAGCGTCGAAAACGGCATTTTGCGCAGGCTAAGCCGCGCATGACCAACAGGAGGGCTGTGTCATGGCAACAAGCACGTCCCTGCCCGCCCCGGGGGCCAGCCGCACTGGCTTTGCGAAGATCATCGCCGAACTCCGCGTCTTCTGGCGCCAGTTCTTCACCAGGGCATTCAACCCCTACCGGCCGGAACTGCACTATATGCGCGGACCCGGGCCGGCCTGGCGCGCCAAGCACAGAAGCCGGTTGCGATCATGATCCGATTAGAAGCAATCGGATCATGATCTCATCTCTTTGTTTGAGCATGATCTTTTCGGAAAACCGGTATCCACTTTTCCGGATCATGCTCTGAGCCTGTCGGATATTTGAAGCCGGCGTTTCCCGAACTCCGCTTGCGCGACCCGACGATTGCGCGCAACCATGACGATCTCCCCTGACGGTATTTTCGCCGTCCTTTCGCCACGAACGGGTTCATCGATGACGCGGCTGCGCTGTGCAATCCTCGACGACTATTTCAACCTGTCACTTTCGATCGCGGACTGGTCAGAGATCACGGACCGCGTCGACATCACCGTATTCAGGGAGCCGTTTGCGAGCGAGGCGGCGGCCGCGAGCGCGCTTGCCGATTTCGAGATCATCTGCGCGATGCGCGAACGCACCGCATTCCCGCGCACGCTGTTCGCGGCGCTGCCCGAGCTGAAACTCCTGCTGACCTCAGGCATGCGCAATGCCGCGATCGATGTGGACGCCGCCAAGGAGCGCAAGGTGGTGCTGTGCGGCACGCAATACAGCCGCGACCCGACCGCAGCGCTGACGCTCGGCCTGATCCTGGAACTCACCCGCGGCATCGGCCGGGAAAACGCGCGGATGCATGCAGGTGAGCCCTGGCAGACATTTGCCGGAGTCGAGATCGAGGGCCGCACGCTTGGCGTGGTCGGGCTCGGCAAGCTCGGCACCCGGGTGGCGAAGCTCGCGCAGGCGTTCGGCATGAATGTCATCGCCTGGAGCCCCAACCTGACGGCCGAGAAATGCAAGGAGGCCGGCGTCGGCTATGCCAGCAAGGAGGAATTGTTTGCGACCGCCGACATCGTCACCATCCATGTGGTGCTGAGCGAGCGCTCGCGCGGCCTGGTGGGTGCCGCCGATCTCGCGCGGATGAAGCCGACGGCCTATCTCGTCAACACTGCGCGCGGGCCGATCGTCGACGAGAACGCACTGCTGGAAGTCCTTACGCAAAAGAAGATCGCGGGCGCCGGCATCGACGTGTTCTCGGTGGAGCCGCTGCCGGCCGACCATCCCTTCCGCAGGCTCGACAACCTCGTGCTCACCCCGCACCTCGGCTACGCGACCCAGGAGAGCCTCGGGATCCACTACGGCCAGATGGTCGAGTGCATCGATGCCTGGACCAAGGGCAGCGAACCGCCGCGGCGACTGGCGTAGTCACCGATCTTCGCACAGGGCGGTCGCGACCCGTTCGTCCGTGATCAGGATATCGGCCAGCCCCGCGCGGATTGCTGCGCTGATGATCGGGAGCTTCTGAAGACCGCCGGCGGCAAGGATGCGCTCGCGTACCGCCTTCAGATCGCGCATCGGCGGATGGATCACGCGCCGGGTCAGGGGATGCGTCACCGCGTTGCCGTCCTTGTCGAGATAGTGGCCGCAGATATCGCCGACGGCGCCGGCGTCGCGCAGCGATTGCCACGTCTCGCGCGAAATCACGCCATATTCCAGCGCTTTCGATTGTTCGGACAGATCGATGGCGCTGAACAGGGCGATATCCAGCTCCGCGACCATTGCGAGAACCGAGCGCACCGGCTCGCTGGAAAGCAGCGCATCGCGAAGCTGTGCCGTTGCCGCGAACATCGGCGCGGTCACGTAGTAGCACGTCGCACCCAACGCACGCGCCATCATCGCGGCGTTGTCGTAAGGATTGATCGCCGTGCTTTCGGCAAGCCCGCCGCACAACAGAACGACACGGCAGCCGTCGCCGGAACGGCGCCGCAGATTTTGCGCGGCCATGTTGATGGTGCCGCCCCAGGTGATGCCGAGAGTCCCGGCGGGCGGCAGGTGCTCGGAGATGTAGTGGCCGGCGGCGGCCCCGACGAGGTTGCGGACATCGGTGTCGCCAATGGGCGCAGGCACGACGATGGCGTTGCGCAGCTTGAAGCGTGCAGCGAGGCGGGCCTCAAGTTCGCTGCAAGGACCGAAGGGACTGGCAATAGAAATCTGGACGACGCCGCGCTCCCGCGCCTCTCCCAGGATCTGGTTGACCCGCTTCCGCGTGATTTTCAGGTGCTGTGCGATGACGTCCTGGGTCTGCCCCTCCTTGTAGTAGTGCCAGCAGATGCGGGCGACCAACGCGTCCCCGTTCTCCACTTCCGGCCCGAACGTTTCGATTTCCGTCGCCTGTCTGGTCACGCTGTTCCCCATCGAATCTTCGTCGCTTAGCCAAGTCACATATGTACCAATATTGTCACATATGTGTAGCAGCAGATTGTTAGGCTCCGCCGCACCTCACGCGGAGCAGCGAAATGTACCGAAAACTCCTGATTTCAATTGCACTTAGCTCGATACTCACGTCGCCAGCCTTCTCTCAATTCTCAGACAATAAGATCGTCATCGGGGTTATGGGCGATCAAAGCGGCGTGGTCTCCGATGTCGGCGGGCCGGGCTCGATCAAGGCCGCGCGAATGGCGGTTGCCGATTTTGGCGGCTCGATCGACGGGGTCCCGATCGAGATCATCACCGCAGATCATCAGAACAAGCCGGACGTCGCCTCAGCCATCGCACGCGAATGGTTCGACCGGCAAGGCGTCGACGCCATTGTCGACCTGCCGCATTCGGGCGCGGTGTTCGCGCTGATGACGATCGCGACCGAGAAGAAGCGGTCGCTCCTGGTATCGGGTGCCGCCAGCGTCGAGATCACCGGCGGACGTTGCTCGCCCTACGTGACCCATTGGACCGACGATACTTACGCGCTGGCGCGCGGCACGGCTGCGGCGCTGACCGAACAGGGGCAGAAGTCCTGGTTCTTCCTCACTGCCGACTATGCGTTCGGCCACGACCTGGAGAAAGACGCCAGTGCCGTGGTGCAGGAGCGCGGCGGCAAAGTGCTCGGCAGCGCGCGCCATCCGCTCAACACCGCCGATTTCGCCTCGCTGTTGCTGCGCGCCCAGAGCTCGAACGCGCAGGTCGTGGCCCTCGCGAGCGCCGGTGCCGACACCGTCAATGCGATCAAGCAGGCCGGCCAGTTCGACATCATACGCACGCAGAAGATCGCAGCGCTCCACGCTTTCGTCACCGACGTCCACAGCCTCGGCCTCGAAGCGGCGCAGGGGCTTATCATCACCACGGGGTTCTATTGGGATGACAGCGACGGCACGCGCGACTTCGCGCTGCGTTTCCTGAAGGAACACGGCCGAATGCCGACGCGCGAACAGGCCGGCGTCTATTCCGGCGTGCTGCATTTCCTGAAGGCCGCGAGAAGCGCCAAGAGCGACGATGCCGCGATCGTCAATGCCGAGATGCGCCAGCTTCCGGTCGATCGGTTCGGGCGGCAGGCAGTCGTGCAGCAGAACGGCCGCCTCGCCTATGATCTCGGCGTCTATCGCGTGAAATCGCCGGCGGCGAGCCGGCAGCCCTGGGACTATTACGAGCGGATCGCCACCGTTCCCGCCGCGACCGCGTTCCGCCCGGCGGCCGAATCCGGCTGCAGCATCACGGCCTCGGTTCGATGATGACCGACTCAATGCCTCCAAACCACCTGTCGGCCAGCAGGCTGGCCGACAGGCTCAAGCGGGGCGACATAGGCGCGCTCGATTTGATGAATGCCTGCCTCGACCGGATCGCCGCGCGTGAGCCCGAGGTCAAGGCGTGGGCTTTCCTCGATGCGGAACGGGCGCGCGAGCAGGCGCGGCGTGCGGACGAGCACCGCGCATCAGGTGGGCCGCTCGGCGCGCTGCACGGCCTGCCGATCGGGGTGAAAGACGTATTCGACACCGCCGACATGCCGTCCGAATATGGCAGCGAGACGCTTCGCGGCCGGCGGCCAAACGCCGATGCGGATGCCGTGGCGGCGCTGCGCCGCGCCGGCGCGATCATTGTCGGCAAGACCGCGACATCCGAATTCGGGATGTACCATCCGAGCCCGACCCGCAATCCCAAGGACCTGTCGCGCTCGCCGGGCGTGTCGTCGGCGGGCTCTGCGGCCGCAGTCGTCGACCACATGGTGCCGCTGGCGCTCGGCACGCAGCATACCGCTTCGACCACCCTGCCCGCGTCGTTTTGCGGGGCATTCGCGTTCAAGCCCTCGTTGGGATTCACGTCGATGGCGGGATCGAATGTGCTGGTGCCGCGGATGGCGCATGTCGGACTGTTGGCCCGCTCGATCCCGGATGCATGCCTTTTCGCCGGCGCGTTCGATCCCGCGTTGGCTGCTGTCCAGCCTGCGGCAACAGCGCCCCGTCTTGCCCTGGTGAAGGGGCCGGGCTGGAAGCTGATCGATGACGACGCGGGCCAGGCGTTCGAGACATTCATCCAGTCACTGCCGACCGCGATCGTCGAAGTCGAACTCCCACTTGAATTCGATCAGGCGCTTGATGTCACCTTCGGGCTGCTCAACGCGCATCTCGCTTATCGTTTCGGCTCGGAGCCGACTGAGACCATCCGCCGCTATTGCGCGCCGCTGCAGCAGGGAATCGAAGCCGGCCGCACCATCAGCGCGGCACGCTACCTCACGCTCGATGCGCAGGCCGATCGTCTCCTTGAACTGGCCTCGCTTCTGTTCATCGAACAGGATGCGTTGATCACCCTGTCGGCGCCGGGCGAGGCGACCCGGCTGGAAGATGGGCCGGGCTCCGGCGTGATGTCGATGCCATGGAGCCTCTGCGGCCTCCCTACCGTCTCGCTGCCGCTGCTCAGAGGCCGTCAGGGGCTTCCAATCGGCGTCCAGCTCATAGGCGCCCACGGGCGCGATGGCGACTTGTTGCGCGCCGCCGGTTGGCTCGAGAATGCAACCCGCGAAAGCACGGGCGAGGCGGAGGTCTGAGCGGCGCATCATCTGCTCAAGCGGCGGCGCTGTGGCCGCCGGAGTGCCCGACGATTTCGGCACAGCCGGTGCGCCAGGATGGATGCGATGGCTGCCAGCCGAGCTCGCGCCTGGCTTTGACATTCGAGCCCGCCCGCACCTCGGTCATCATCGCCACCATATGTTCGCCGGCGAGCAGGCGGCCGAGCCAGACCGGCACATGGAACGGCGGCTTGGCGCCCACGATCGCCGCAAGCGCCGGCAGCCATTCGCTGACTTCCGCGGGCTCGTCGTCGACGATGTTGTAGATGTTGCCGGCTCTGCCGCGCTCGATCGCGGCAACGGTGGCGGATGCCGCGTCGGCGACATGGATGAACGACCACCAGCCGCCGCCATCGCCGATCATCGGCACGCGCCGGCGCCGCAATTGATCGATCATCGCCCGCGACAGTATGCCGGTATCGGGGCCGTAGAACGATCCGTATCGGAGCACGATTCCTTCCGGCTGCTCAGAGCCGGTAACTGCCCGCTCCAGATGCTGGATCGCCTCCAGCGTGCGGCGCAATTCCTGCGGCGGATCGGGATCGAGCGGATCGGCCTCGGTTTTGACCGGTGCGCCGCTTCGGCCATAAGTCCAGCCGCAGAAGCTCTGGGCGACGAAACGCCTGACACCGGCTTCGCGCGCGGCGGCCAGCAGGCAATCGGTGCCGAGGGTGCGCAGCCGGTTAGTGACCGCGAAGGCACGATCGAAATGGCGGAGATCGGTGACATTAGCGAGGTCGGTCATCTGATGGACGATCACCTCGGGCTGCTTCGCAATGACCGCCGCGCGGACGGCCTGTGCATCGAGCCCATCGACGATGACAGGCTCGACGCCCATCTGCCCGATCGCCTCGGCTTTGGCTGATGTTCGCGTGGTGCCGATCACCGAATGGCCGGCCCGGATCAGGGCGGGAACGAGTTGTCGGCCGATAGCGCCGGTGGCGCCTGCAACAAGGATGCGCATGGCATTATCCCCACGTCGGTTGCAGCCCTCTGGCACGTAGTCCAGCCGAACACGAATTCAAGCGCGGGAATTTGACAGAAGTGCAAAGCCTGCCGATCACGGTCGCACCAAACAAAAAAGGCGCGCTGTTCGCGCGCCTTTTGATGTTGAACTGCAATCGCGCTAGCGGATCGTGACCGGGGCCGGCAGCGGCGGCACTGCCGTCGGCTGCGTGCCCGGCAGCGGCGCGGCGGCTTGCGCCTGGGTCGGCGCTGGGGCCGCCGCAACGGGCCCGCCGGGCGGCGGCGCAGCGGAGGCGGTAGCGGTTCCAGGCGGCGGACCGCCCGGCATCACCACCACGCGGGTGCCGACCTTCACGCGATCGAAGAGGTCGGAGACGTCCTCATTCAGCATGCCGATGCAGCCCGACGAGACGAACTTGCCGATCGTCGACGGCTGGTTGGTGCCGTGGATACGGTACACGGTCGAGCCGAGATACATCGCGCGCGCGCCGAGCGGATTGCCGGGGCCGCCGGCCATGAAGCGCGGCAGATAGGGCTGACGCTCGATCATCTCGGTCGGCGGATACCAGTCCGGCCACTCCGCCTTGCGGCTGATCTTCTGCACGCCGGTCCAGGTGAAGCCGTCGCGGCCGACGCGAACGCCGTAGCGGACTGCGCGGCCGCCGCCCAGGATGTAGTAGAGGTAGGTGTTCGACGTATCGACCACGATGGTGCCGGCCGGCTCCTTGGTCGCGAACGAGACTTCCTGGCGACGCAGGTTCGGCGGCAGTTGCACGGGAGCGGCTTCCGGCTGCTCTTCCGGCGGCAGCGCCGCGACCGTCATCGGCCTGCCGTCGCTGCCGACCTGGGGCTGCTGCGGCACGGCGCCGGTGACGGCGGGCGCACCACCCGCGGCGCCCACGGACTCCGGCGGGCGCATGGCGCGATCATCGGGATAATTATAATTCTGCGCCGGCCCCTGGGGACGATCGGCGTAGATCACCGGCGGCGGGCCTGCCGGACGGCCGTAGCGCGGATCATCGGGCGACATGACCGGGCCGGTCGGCATGTTACGATCCGAATAGGCCGGCGGCGGCGCGCCCATCGGGCGGCCATAGCGGGGATCGTTGGGCGAAAGCACCGGTCCGGGCGGCGACAGCGACGCCGAACTCTGGCCGTTCGGCGCCTCGTCGTCCTCTTCAAAGACATCAAAATCCGACGGGCGGCGGTCGTCGCGCACGTAGCCAGGGGGCGGCGGCGAATAGGAGCCCTGAGGAGCGGAATAGACCGGACCTGGCCCTGCGGGGTAGCCCTGCTGCGCCTGCGCAACCGAAGTTCCTGCCGCGCCGAGCGCTGCGGCAGCACAAATCGTCAGAATGCGGTTGATCATCATCGCTCTTGTATAGTCCCCAAGCCACACCGGACCGTTAACGGCACTTGAAGGAAGATAGCGGCGCATTCAAGACAATTCCGCGAAATCCGGCCCGAATCGGTCATTTTGTGATTGGGCAGTGATCGCTGCGGCAAAGATGCCTCACCGTCGGGAAAAGTTATTCCGTTGGACTACGGGCGTCATTCCCCGACATTGGTTGCGATATCCTCGAATCGGCTTGATTCGCTGCCTGCGAGCGGCCTTCCCCTGTGGTCACCGCGTTTCCTCTGGCTCAAAAGAACACTTCGGCAAAGACGGAACCGCACCCATGCTTCCCGGTCTTCGTTTCCTGTTCGCGGCGATCGTGCTGTCGACGTCGGTCCTGATCTTCGGACTTGGCGCCGCGGCGCTTCTGCGGGCTGCCCATGAGGAAGTCGCGAGCATCCCGTCGCGACGCAGCCCACCGGAGCCCGTCTTCGCGCAAGCCCAAACACAAGTTCAAGAGAAGCCGCCGACGCTCGCCATGCTGCGCGTCGACGCGTCCGCAGAGACAACAGAAAAGGCGCCGGACAGCGCCGAGACGTCCCCTGCTCCGGCCGTACCAACCGCCGATGCTCCCGCGCCGGCCGAGCCCGAGGAGGTGGCCGCCGTGAAGCCCGATGAGCCTGCTTCGACCGAGACGCCGCCGCCTGTGGCAGATGCTCCGGAACCACAGGCACCGACGACGGCAGCCCAGACGGAAACTCCTGCTCCCGCCGAAGAGACCAAGCCTGCGGCGGTCGCAGAGGTCCCGCCCGCGAACGACGCCACCCCCTCCGCACCCGAGGCGCCTGCCGCAGCGGAAGAGAGTCCGGCGGCGGCCAAGATTGCCACGCTGGGCGGCCCCGCGGTTACCGTCGAGGAAACGACGTCCGCAAAGAGCGCGGACGCGAAGCCGGATCAAAGCGCCGCCAAGAAGCGTGCGCGGGCGGAGCGTGCCAGGGAGCGTCGGCGCGTGGCGGCGCAGCAGCAACGCCTGATGCGGCAGGCCCCGCCACAGCAGGTGCTCGATCCGTTCGGCCAGCCGATGCTCGTGCGCCCGACGCGCTGATCGTCTGGAATCAGGCGGGTCCCGTCGCGATCGGCGGCCCGCCCGGCAATCCCCATTCGGCCCAGGAACCGTCGTAGAGCGCACTACCGCGCACGCCGAGGCGATAGAGCGCGAGCGTCAACACCAGCGCCGAGACGCCGGAGCCGCAACTGGTGACGATCGGCTTTGCCGTGTCGACGCCGGCGGACGCAAATGCCTTGCGCAATTCATCGAGCGGCTTCATCGCCCCGGTCTTCGGGTCGAACAGATCGGCATAAGGAACGTTGCGGCTGCCTGGGATGTGGCCGGAGCGACGGCCGGGCCAGGGCTCGACCACGGTGCCCTCGAACCGCGGACGCGGCCGTGCATCGATCACCTGTTCCTTCTTGGTCTCGATATTGCCGAGCAATTGCTCCTTGCTGCGGACGAAGCTCGGATCGAACTTGGCCTGGAATTTTCCAGGCTTCGCTGTCACGGGACCGGATTCTGTCGGATGTCCCTCGGCCTTCCACTTCTGCAAACCGCCGTCGAGCACCTTCACGTTCGGATGGCCGAACGAAAGGAACATCCACCACGCCCGCGGCGCTGCGACCCAGCCGCCGGCATCATAGGCGACCACGGTGTCGTCGGAGGAGATGCCGAGCGCGGAGACGTTCTGCGCGAACTGCTCGGCGGTCGGATACATGTGCGGGCGCGGGTCGTTCTTGTCGGCGATCGCATTGACGTCGAAGAACACCGCACCGGGAATGTGGGCGGCGATGAAATCGTCTGCCGGCAACGGCAACACGCCCGGCATCTTGTAGGAGGCGTCGATCACCTTGACCTTGGGATCGCCGAGATGGGCGGCAAGCCAGTCGGTGGAGACGAGCGGGTCTTCAGTGGTGGTCATGGATGGATCTCCGGCACTTCGCAAATCGTCATTGCCGGGCTTGGCCCGGCAATCCATCCTCTTCGAGAGGATGGCCCTTTTGTCGGGATAGACACGCGGGTCAAGCCCGCGTGTGACGAGCTTATTTCTTCTTCGGCTCCCACTTCTCGATCGGGCCGCCGGCGTCGCGCCAGGCGGCGAAACCGCCGCCCATATGGGCGACCGGCTTCAGCCCCATGTCCTGCGCGGTCTTCGCGGCCAAGGCCGAACGCATGCCGCCGGCGCAATGGAAGATGAACTTCTTGTCCTCTTGGAAGATCGGCTTGGCGTAGGGGCTCGCCGGATCGATCCAGAACTCGAGCATGCCGCGGGTGCACGAGAAGGCGCCGGGGATCTTGCCATCGCGCTCGATCTCGCGGGGATCGCGGATGTCGACGATCACGACGTCACCGTTCGGGAGGAGCTTGATGGCGTCGGCCGCGCTGACGGTCTCGATCTCGGCATTGGCTTCGTCCATCATCTGCTTGATGCCGCGGTGAATGGTCTGGGGCATGGGGCTCTCCCTTGGTTGTTTCCTGTCATTCCGGGGGCGTCCGAAGGACGAACCCGGAATCCATTCGGCCACTTGCGCCGGCGGAGGAATAGATTCCGGGCTCGCGCTGCCGCGCGCCCCGGAATGACGACGGTTGAACTTAGCGTACCAGTTCCTTCATCGCATTCTCCAGACCTTCGATCGTGATCGGGTACATGCGTTCGGAGAAGATGCGGCGGATGATGGTGGTGGATTCCGAATAGTCCCAGTGCTTCTGCGCCACCGGGTTGAGCCACACCGCGTGCGGATAGGTGCGGATGATGCGATCGAGCCAGACCGAGCCAGCCTCCTCGTTGACATGCTCGACCGAGCCGCCGGGGACCATGATCTCGTAGGGCGACATCGAGGCATCGCCGACGAACACCACCTTGTAGTCGTGCGGGTATTTGTGCAGCACGTCCCAGGTCGGCGTGCGGTCGGTGAAGCGCCGCTTGTTCTGCTTCCAGACGCCCTCATAGAGGCAGTTGTGGAAGTAGAAATATTCCATGTGCTTGAATTCGCTCTTCGCGGCCGAGAACAATTCCTCGACCTGCTCGATATGCGAATCCATCGAGCCGCCGATATCGAAGAACACCAGGACCTTGACCGCGTTGCGCCGCTCGGGACGCATGTGCACGTCGAGATAACCGTGATTGGCGGTTTCCTTGATCGTGGTGTCCAGATCGAGCTCGTCGGGGGCGCCGGTGCGGGCGAACTTGCGAAGGCGCCGCAGCGCGACCTTGATGTTGCGGATGCCGAGCTCGACATTGCCGTCGAGATCCTTGAACTCGCGCTTGTCCCACACCTTCACGGCGCGGTTGTTGCGGTTCTTCTCCTGCCCGATGCGGATGCCTTCGGGATTGTAGCCGTGGGCGCCGAAGGGTGAGGTGCCGGCGGTGCCGATCCACTTGTTGCCACCCTGGTGCCGGCCCTTCTGTTCCTCCAGGCGCTTACGCAACGTCTCCATGAGCTTGTCCCAGCCCATGGCTTCGATCTGCTTCTTCTCTTCCTCGGTGAGGTATTTCTCCGCGAGCTTCTTCAGCCACTCCTCAGGGATTTCGGCCTTGTCCATGGCATCGAGCAGGCTCTCGAGCCCCTTGAACACGGTGCCGAAGACGCGGTCGAACTTGTCGAGGTTGCGCTCGTCCTTCACCAGCGCCGAGCGCGACAAATAGTAGAAATTCTCGACACTGTGCTCCGCCAGGTCGGCGTCGAGCGCCTCCATCAGCGTGAGATATTCGCGCAAGGTCACAGGGACCTGGGCCTCGCGCAGTGATGTGAAGAACTGCAAGAACATGTTCCATAGATCGCCCGCCGGGGTCGCGCCGTCAAGGGCACCCGGGTCTTTAGGGCAGCATCACGGGGTCGGCACCGAGGTGCGCGGATCATTCCGCAAGGCGGAAAGGGCCCGCCTAATTTCAAGGCGGTAGCGGTTAGCTCAGTTGCGTTCAGGCGCTGGAATCCACGCTAGGCCGTGTGGACAGTTACCTTATCCAGAGCAGAGTGGCGGCAATGGCGACGACGGCGAAGTAGTTTCGCGCG
>NZ_JBEGDB010000166.1:0-17450 GCF_043638955.1 Bradyrhizobium sp. 31Argb
GACACCGATCCGATTCGGTATCGCCGCCCCAATCCTGACGGTCAGTTCTCCGGTAACATCCTTGGTGAGGCAATGCGCACGAGCAAGCTGCTGGGACTGTTTGCCTCCGGCAATATGGATGGCGTCCTGGACCGCAAGTTCCTCAAAGGCGGCAGCGTCGGCAAGTTTCCCGAACAGCCCGACCTGACCGAGCAGGTGCAGGCTGCGCTGAAACTGCTCTCGAAGAACGATGCCGGCTTCTTCCTGATGGTGGAATCGGGGCTGATCGACAAATACGCTCACCTCCTGGACATGGAGCGCGCGGTCTACGACACGATCATGCTCGACAATGCCGTTCGTTTTGCGCGCGATTGGGCGCAGGCCCGCGGCGATGACACTTTGATCCTGGTGGTGGCGGACCACAACCATCCCAACAGTCTTGTCGGCACCATCAATGACGACATGACCAAGACGCCCAACGTCCCGTTCCGCGAACGCGTCGGCGTTTATGACAAGGCGGGATTCCCCAACTATCCGGCTGCCGATGCCGAAGGCTATCCCTCGCGGGTCGATGTCAGCCGGCGGCTCGCGATTTTCTCGGCCAGCCTGCCCGACCATTACGAAACCTTCCGCCCGAAGCTGGACAACCCGAATGATCCGACCGCGAAGGGCGATGAGCCTGGGACGTTCAAAGCCAACGACAAATACAAGGACGTTCCGGGCGCAGTGCTGCGTCCTGGCAATCTGCCGGCGATGATCGGCGCCAGCGTGCATTCGGGAGAGGACGTCATCCTGACCGCAACCGGTCCCGGCAGCGAACGCGTTCATGGTTCGATGGACAACACGGACGTTTTCCGTGTCATCGCCGATGCGCTGGGACTAGCGGCACCGGCGCCGTAGCGTCGCGAGCTCTTGTAGGGTGGGCAAAGCGCAGCGTGCCCACCGTCAACACTCCGCTCGGAATGGTGGGCACGCTACGCTTTGCCCACCCTACGATTCCGTCGATCTATTTCACGCGTAGCGCGTCCAACAGCGAGCGGAAGGCGCGGGCATACTCCGCGCCGGTCTTGGCGATGTCATCGCCGCTTGAGCTGGCAACCGCGGCTTCCGTCACCGCGCCGAGCAACAGCCGCGCCAAGGGCTCGACCGGCTGCCGCGCGATCAGGCCGGCGTCCATCGCCGCTTTCAGGCCGCGTGGAAACTTGCCGCCGAAATGCCTGGCATCGATCTCGCGCCAGCGCTCCCAGCCGAGCACGGCCGGGCCGTCGCGCAGGATGATCTGTCCGGTCGCGCCTTTCGAGCAGGCTGCGAAATAGCCCTGTGTACCTGCTGCCATTGCGGCGAGCGGGTCGTTCTCCGCGCGTGAGATTCGGTCGAGGTCGGCTACGAGCTCAAGCGAGACCTGCTCGAACACTGCTTCGAACAGCGCCTCCTTGGTCGGGAAGTGATGATAGACCGCGCCCTTCGCGACGCGCGCGGCGCCGGCGATATCGTCCATTGTCGTCGCCGCAAAGCCGCGCTCGCCGAAAGTCCGTTTCGCCGCCTTGACGATCGCCGCCCTGGTCCTCTCGCGCCGTTCCGCCTGCGTTGCCATGCGTGTCCAGAGCATCCTGCACCGGGCCAACAGCGAACTCGGCTTTACCTCGCCCCGCGTGCGGGGAGAGGTCGAAATTCAAGCGCAGCTTGAATTTCGGGTGAGGGGGAGTCTCCGCGAGTCCGTCTGTCATCGCATTCGCGGATGGAGCCCCTCACCCCAACCCTCTCCCCGTAAGAACGGAGAGAGGGAGAAGGGGCCGTCGGTCGCTCTAACCTAGAATCATCACCCTTAGCGCAGTTCCACGGCCGAGCCAATTGACTTTCCGACCCATGGTCGGTAAATACCGACCGTCAGTCGGTATGCAGAGGAGAGTAGCAGATGCCTTCGCTCGCCACGCTGCAAGCCTTTGCCGCCACCGTTGAATCCAACGACCATGTCGGCGCCATCCTGAAATTCTATGCGCCGGATGCGCGGACGCAGGAGAATGACGGCGCGCCGCGCATCGGCCGCGATGCGCTGGCCGAACGGGAGCGCGCGGTGCTTGCTTCCGTTGCCGGCGTCAAGACCACCAGGCTCGGACCGCTGCTGCTCGACGGCGACCATTCGGCGATCTGCTGGCGCTTCGAATTCACCGGCAAGGACGGCAGCGTGCGCACCGTGGAGGAAGTCGCCTGGCAAACCTGGCGCGGCGAGCAACTGATCGAGGAGCGCTTCTTCTACGATCCGCATCAGATGAAAAGGTGAAGCGGACATTGCGGCTCACGCATCGGCATGTCACCGCCATGCGCGAAGCCCGCATATAGCCGAACGCACTGAGCACTCGACGAAACAAAAATGGCCGGGATCGCTCCCGGCCATTTGTTCGAAACCGCTCGCCTTAGCGCGGTGGCAGTGACGCGGTGCCGCCGTTGAGCAGCGGGGTGATGCGGCGGATGGTGACGCGCCGGTTGATGCGGCTCGGGCCGTCCGTCTGCTCCTTCAGGTTCTGCTCGCCGTAACCTTGCGAGGTCAGGTTTTCCGCGGGGACCTGGAACTGCTGGGTCAGCAGCTCTGCCGTCGATTCGGCGCGGCGGTCAGAGAGCGAGAGATTGTCCACCTCGTTACCGACAGCGTCGGTGTGGCCCTCGATCAGGAACACCTCCTGCGGATTGCGCTGGAGCGCGCGGATCAAGCCATCGGCGATCACCTGAAGCTTCGCCGCCTGATCCTGGGAAATCTCCCACGATCCCGTGTCGAAGTTGATGGTGTTGACGTCGATGCTCGGCATCAGCATGCGCACGTTCGGGCTGTAGCGGATCTCGTCCAGCGAATAGCGGCGTTCGATCCGGTCGACCGGCGGCGCCACCATGGTGTCGTAAATCACATCCGGCGACGCATCTTCGGCATCGACGATGTAGCGGTTGTAGGGGATACGGACCACCGGCGGTGGCATGTCGACATAGAAGCCGCCGACCGCGCGCGGGTCGCGATAGCTGTTGTCGATGATGACCATCTCGCGGCCGCCCTGGTCACGCCTGATCCGGCGCAGCAACTGGCCATCGCGTCCCACGACCGTGACGATCTGCGAGCCGTCCGGACGGACCACGACCGTGCGGGTCTCGGCGCCGATCGTCTGAGTCTGGACGTCGCGGGCGCCGTAGCGGAAGCGATCGATCTCGCTGTGGCGGATATAGGCCTGGCCGCTCGGGTCGCGGATGATCATACGGCCCGGCTCGGTGATGACGGTGCGGCCGCCCTCCTGGACCTCGCGCCGCTCGGCGCGGAAGTCCTCGATACGCCGCGGCCCAATCGCGACGCCCTCGCGGGAAAACTTGGTGCCGAAGTCGGCCGGAGGCGGCGGCAATGGCGCGGTGACCTGCGGCGCGCGACGGAACGCGGGGGCAACCGTCGGCGGTGCATTCTGTGCGCGGCCGGGCGGCGGCGCGGCATTCGGCGCACCGGGCACGGCAGTGGGAGCCGCGGGCGCGGCGTTCGGCGCCGCGGCGCCGGGTGTGCCGGGTGCAACACCGGGGCGCGCTTGCGGCGTCGCTGGAGCCGCAGGCGGCGTGCCTGCAGCCGGAGGCGGGCTCGCCGGCGCGCCAGCGGCAGGAGGCGTCGTCGTCGCCGCGCCCGGCCGTGCCGGCGAAGGAGTCGGAGACGGACTTCCCGCGGCCGGCGGCGTCGCGGGTGTCGGCGTTGCCGCGGGCGCGGGATGAGGCTGCGTCGGCGTTGCGGTGGGCGCAGCGGCGGGCTGCTTGGCGCCGGCGGGCGGCACTTCCTTTTGCGCACCGCGCGGTGGCGTCGGAGTGGCCGGGGTCGTGGGCGCAGCGGGTGGCGTCGCCGCGGATGGTGGCGCGGGCGGCTGCGTGCGCGCGGGCGGCGCGGCGGTTGGCGGCGTCGGAGTGTGCGGCGCTGCTGCCGGAGGCGGCGTCGGACGCGCCGGCGGAGCAGCAGACGGAGGTGGAGGTGCTGGTCGTTCCGGAGCAGCGGCCGGCGGCGGTGTCGGACGTGCCGGGGCGGCAGCCGGAGGCGTTGGCCGCTCTGGAGCAGCGGCCGGCGGCGGAGTCGGCCGTGCCGGGGCAGCAGCGGGAGGCTGTGGTGTTGGCCGCGTCGGCGCAGCAGCCGGAGGCGGTGGTGTTGGTCGCGCCGGAGCAGCGGCCGGCGGCGCGGACGGATGTGCAGGCGGAGCGGCGCCAGGGGGCGGCTGAGGCGGTGCAGGCTGTTTCGGCGCACCGGCCGGCGGTGCCGCCTTCGGTGGCTGTTTCGGCTTTCCGTCCGGGCCGACCTCCTCCTTCTTCTCCGCTTGTGCCACGACGAGTGGCGCGGTTTGCGCATGCGATGCGAAGCTTATTAGCTGCGTCACCGTCAATGCGGTCGTGGCAAGCAGCACGAGGCGAAGGTTTGTCATGATTGCAGGTCCCGGGAAAGTTCTTGGCAAGGGAGAGGATGGGCGGGGGCCGAATAGCTCGGCGGTCGGATCAACGGTTATTCGTTAGGCCGCAATGTGGCGGGCGACAAAGGGGAAAGGCTTTTTATTTCAGCGCTGCAATGACTTGCAAGCAAACTTGTTCATTGCTCATTCAGACGAGACTTGCAAATCGCGATCTCACCATTGTTCCTTGCGTGGTTCCGCGACATCGGTCGGATTCGGCGGGCGCGGACCGTTCGGCCCGCGAATCGGCACTTCATCAGGCAGCTTGCCGGGCAGTTCGTCAGGCACTGGCGGTTCGCCGGGCTCGCGCGCCGGCGGCGGTACCTCAGGGCGCGGATTGCCCGGCGGAATGCCGGGCGGTGGTTCGCTCGGCGTGCCTGGTGTCGCCGGCGGAATCTCGGGCGGTTCGATCGGCATCTAGCGCGTAACCGTGCCGTTGTTTCCGATCGCAGCGCGCGGATCATCACGCATCATGGTTCGCTCCGTTCCTGTTCCGCAAGAACGACAACGGAACGCATGCAGCGATGTTCCGATGATCCAGGCCCGAAAGTTATTCCGGCGCGTGGCAGACCGCTTCGATGTTGTGGCCGTCGGGATCCAGCACGAACGCGCCGTAATAGTTGGGATGGTAATGCGCGCGGATGCCGGGCGCGCCGTTGTCGCGTCCGCCGGCTGCGATCGCGGCCTTGTAGAACGCATCCACGGTTGCGCGATCCTTTGCCAGGATCGCGACATGCAGCGGCTTCTCTAGCCCGCCTTCGCCGCCGATCCAGAAATCCGGCTTGCCGCCCGCGCCGAAGCCGGCCGCCGCATCACTGCCGTTCTCCTGCGTGACTTCCATGATCAGCGTGTAGTCGAGCGGCGCGAGCGCCTGCCGATAGAACATCAGGGAACGCTGATAGTCGGAAACCGGAAAGCCGATGTGATCGATCATCAAGAAACCCTTCGGCCTATCTGCCGTGATCAAACACCAGGAAGCCGGCCCGCGGGAAGTGCACCACCACCTCGCCGGCGCGGGGGTCGTGCCTGCGGATCGCGATATGCTGCGAAGAAAGGGAAACGATCTCGCCGCTCACTTTGACCTTGCCGTAGTCATCGGGCATCACCTCGACCTGGTCGCCCGGCTTGCGGCGGTTGGGATCATAGGGGTCGGGCAGCACGGTGGTCCGTGGCGCAGCGTTGGCGGCGATTTCGAGTGCGGCGGCGGGTGAGATTTCCTTGCATGGCTTGTGCTCGATGGCGCGAATGCGCGCCTCCCATGATCGCGTTGCAGGGAATTCGAACAGCATCTTGTCGAGGTCGGGAAGGTTGGTGCGCACGTACCAGATATTCATGTAGGCGTTGACGTCGCACAGGCTGGGGGCGTCGCCGCACATCCAGCTATGGCCGTTGCGAAGCTGGGCCTCGATCCATTGCAGGTGGGCACGAAACTGATCGCGCATCTGCGGGATCGCCTTCCGCATGGCGGCAACATCGAACTTGGCGCCGCGCAGCTTTTCGCGGTCGTCGATGAACTCCTGCGGCACGTTGTCAGCCACTGAGCCGAAGATCAGGTTGACGGTGTTCTGGAAGAACGGACGGTCGGTCCACATCGTCGTCGCGGCGGCAAGCCCGTAATACCCGCTCGGGAACAGCGTCGGCTGCGGATAGCGCCGTTCCAGTTCGCGGACGATGCATTGGGTGTCGCAGTAGACATCGGCGCCGATCTGCAGCACCGGGGTCCGCCGGTAGCCTCCCGTCAGCGGCATCAGATCCGGGCGGGGCATGATCCGGGAAATCAGGACCGAGGTCCATGTCATGTTCTTCAGCGCCAGGATCAGGCGGATCTTCTCCGAGAACGGCGATTGAGGAAAATGATGGAGGATGACGGGATAGTCGGGACTCATCGTTCCCTCCCAGATCGTGATCCGACCGGTCGGATCACGATCTATCTCTTTGTTTGAGCATGATCTCCGCGCAAACGCTTTGCGTTTGTCGCGAGGGAAAACCGGTTCCACTTTTCCGGATCATGCTCCAGATTGACGCTGGCAGAAGGCTAACCCCGGACCGGGCCGGTTACAATGGATCGGCGCGCGTCAGGACGACGCCGCGGTCGGCGTTCGTGTTGTCTTGGGACGGGAGACCTTGTGCAGCGCGTGCGAGAGCTGCTCGATCGAATAGGGCTTTTGCAGGAAGTCGAACCCATAGCTGCCCCGCTGCGCCAGCACCTGGCTGTAGCCGCTGGTCAGCACGACCGGCAGGTCAGGGTAGCGGCGGCGGATTTCCTGGGCGAGCTCGACGCCGCTTATGCCGGGCATCGCGACGTCGGTGAACACCACGTCGAAGCGGGCGGCGTCGCCGGGCAGCGCGTCCAGCGCCTGCGTAGCGCTCTCGACCAGGGTTGCGGCGTAGCCGAGCTCGGCGAGCGCGTCGGCCGTAAACCTGCCGACCTCGATATTGTCCTCGACCACCAGCACCGACATGCCGCTGCCGTCGACCGGCGGCGCATCCGCGGCCGCGAATTGCAATGCCGGACCCGTGGCCGCGGCGCGGGGCAGATAGAGCGTGAAGGTAGAGCCCTTGCCGACCTCGCTGACGACGACAATCTCGCCGCCGGACTGCTTGGCGAATCCGAATACCTGCGACAGCCCGAGCCCGGTGCCCTGGCCAATCTGCTTGGTGGTGAAGAACGGCTCGAAGATGCGCCCGAGCTGATCCTGCGGAATGCCGATGCCGATGTCCCCGACCGCCACCGCGACATAGCCGTGTGGCGCCGGCGGATGGCCGTCGACAACGGGCAGTTCGGCGGCGCGACGCACCGCGATCGTCAGCCGGCCGGCGCCATTCATGGCGTCGCGCGCATTGACGGCCATGTTGATGATCGCGGTCTCGAACTG
Source organism: Bradyrhizobium sp. 31Argb (assembly GCF_043638955.1). Taxonomy (NCBI): domain Bacteria; kingdom Pseudomonadati; phylum Pseudomonadota; class Alphaproteobacteria; order Hyphomicrobiales; family Nitrobacteraceae; genus Bradyrhizobium; species Bradyrhizobium sp. 31Argb. The sequence goes on from NZ_JBEGDB010000166.1 coordinate 7,304, forward strand.
GCCGGCATCGGCGTTGATGAAGCAGGGTTCGTCCGGAAGCCTGGTAACGATCTCGATCCGCGGCCCGACCAGCGTTCCGATCATCTCGCTCAGCACCTGCACGCTCTGGCCGACGTCGAACAGCTCGGGCTTGAGCGTCTGCCGCCGCGCGAAGGCGAGCAGTTGGCCGGTCAGTTTCGAGGCCCGGTTGACCGTCTCTGAAATCGCATCGATGTAGCGCAGCCGCCGCTGCTCCGGCAGGTTCGGCCGCCGCAGCATGTCGATGGAGGCGCGGATCACGGTCAGCAGGTTGTTGAAGTCGTGCGCGACGCCGCCGGTGAGCTGGCCGAGGGCCTCGAGCCGCTGCCCATGCTTCAACGCCTCCTCGGCCTCCTGCCGTCTTTCGGCCTCCTCATGCAGGCGTCGCGTCCGCCGCAGCGCCAGAGCGAGCAGGAGGAACAACAGCGCGGTGGCCGGCACGCCAAAGATCAGGTGCTGGCCGATGGTCGCGAGCCAGCGCGCGCGGATCGCCGAGGTCTCGAGCCCCGCGCTGACATAGATCGGGTATTCGGCGAGCCGCCGATAACCGAGGCGGCGTTCGATGCCGTCGGCCGGCGATGTGACGGTGATCAAGCTGCCGTCTGGAATCGCGGCAAGCTTCTGCCCGACCGGCCCGTCAGGGTCGAGGCGGAACTCGCGGTCGGCCGTCGGATAGCCGGCCAGCATCGCGCCGTCGGTGCGGCCGAGCGCGAAGAAGCTGCCGGGTTCGCGGCCGATCCGCGCGTAGAAATTCTCGAAATACTCGGGCAGAACCGATGCCTGGATCACGCCGGCGAAGTCGCCTGCCTCGGTTGACCGCCGGCGGCTGACGCCGAAGAATGGTGCGCCCCGGTAGGGCGGCCGCGGCGTCAGCACGTCGCCGATATAGGTGCCCACGTCATCAGCGGCATGCGCCCTGAAATACGCTCGGTCCGAGAAATCGATGTCGGGCGCCGGGGCCACCAGGCTGTTGACCAGAGCGTGGCCCCTCGCGTCGAAGACCCAGGCCGATTTCACCTGGGGCAGCGATGCCGTGAGCTGCTTCAGCCGCTCGTGCAGGCTCTCTTCGCGCGAACGGATCGCGGCGTCGGGAAGGCCGCGGATGATTTCCGCGATCTCCGACAGGCTGCGGTCGATGGTCTCGAACACTTTCAGCGCGTGCTCGTGCGCGACATCGAGCGTGCGCTCGATTTCGCGGTCGGCAGCCTGGTTGATTGAATTCCAGGAGATCACCGAAGCAAAAACGAAGAGTGCCAGCGGAAGGGCCAGGGAAGCGGCCATCATCCATTGCAGCAACTTCAGCGAATGGCGTTGTGCGGTCTGCACGGGCACTCCGGTTCGGTCGCAACCTTAACGCAAAATTCGGTTGGGGCGGAAGGGGAGCGGGTGCGGCTTCCTTGCTGCCGTCGCCGGCCAGTTCCGCCCCTCGCATCACCAGCTATCGTGCATTATGGAAAGCGGCAGCGTGCTTCGGAAAGATAAGGATCAGCCGGCCGGGCACACTGGCGTGCCACGCGCCGGACCCGGGCCGAGCTAGAAATGGAGATCGTACATGGCTGAGAGCCGTCCCCCCTTTCCACCTTTCACCCATGAGACTGCCGTGCAGAAAGTGCGAGGCGCGGAAGACGGCTGGAATTCCTGTAATCCGGAAAAGGTGTCGCTTGCCTACAGCCCGGACAGCACCTGGCGAAACCGGTCGGAATTCATCAACGGTCGTGCCGAGATCGTCGCCTTTCTCACGCGGAAATGGGTGAAGGAGCTCGACTACCGCCTGATCAAGGAGCTTTGGGCGTTCACCGACAATCGGATCGCCGTACGTTTCGCCTATGAGTGGCACGACGATTCCGGAAACTGGTTTCGCTCCTACGGAAACGAGAACTGGGAGTTTGCCGCCAACGGGCTGATGCAAAAGCGGTTCGCCTGCATCAACGATCTCCCCATCAAGGAATCCGATCGCAAATACCACTGGGACCGTTCGGGACCTCGTCCCGCAGATCACCCGGGGCTTTCCGACCTCGGGCTTTGAACGTCTCTATTCGGGGTGGCAACACACGATCCATAGCGCGCGTCGATGATCTATCGATGCGCGGGAGTGCCTATTGATTAGGCGTTGCGACAACAGATCCTTGACATCGTCGAGTTGTTCGCCCGCGGTTCACGGCTAGTTGGTCGGTTCTTACAACCGCAACTGTTCTCCCGAACGATTGAAATCACGCTGTAGCAAGCCGCGCCGATTCTGGCCGCTCCATATCGGAAGGAGGTCAGCCGATGAAACCAACGGCAATCGAAGCTTTGGAGAGCAATCATGCGTGAGATGATCGGAGCAGTGCTTCTGGCGGCGTTACTCTCTGGTCGCACGGCCACGGCCGAGACGGTGGGATTGGCGAAACCATCGCCCTCTGCCGTCTCGTCAGGCATGTCCGATGCCTCATCACGGACGCTAGGTCTGCCGTGGCCTGCGCCGGTCGGCCATCGTCAGCCCCACGCGAAGGACGTGCTGTCGCAGAATCCGAACGAGCTCGAGCGCATCAGCGAAGAGGATCGTGCTGTCGATCGCAAGCTCACGATCTGCCACGGCTGTTGAGTTTCGTGCCCCAGCGTTTGTGGTCCCGTGCGTCCTGGCCGGTGTGGACGCACGGGACAACATTTCGAATGTAACCCATCTCTGATTCGTTGAAACGATCCTGTAGCTCCGCAACGTCATTGAAGCCGGCAACCACATCAATCCTCTTCCGCCACGACGTGCTTCGTCCGTCTGCCCGCAGATCGCGGATAAATCATATGACATGCGTGATTTCGGATCGGCCGATGCGACCAGATCCGATTTTGGCGTGACAAAAGGCGCGCCGAATGGACCTCAACTCTCTCCAAACCTTTGTCGCTGTCGTGCGGGCTGGCGGATTTGCCGCGGCCGCACGTCAGACCAACACACCGCGCTCGTCCGTCAGTTTGCGCATCAGAACGTTGGAAAGAACACTCGGCGTCCGCCTCTTCAAGCGTTCGACTCGCGCTTTTTCGCTCACAACAGAAGGCGCCGAACTATACGGACGCTCTGCGGAGGCTCTGGCCTCTCTCGCCGGCGCGCTCGACGGCCTGGGCAAGGCAGGCGCCTCCTATGTCGGTGGAATCCGTCTGACGGCGCCGGCCGACTTTCCGCCCGGTATCATCGCCGCCGCCGTTTCCGAATTCCGTGAAGCGCATCCCGCCGTGCGGTTCGAGGTGCTGCTCACGAACGACGTGCTCGACCTCATCTCCGAGAACATCGATGTCGCCCTTCGCATTGGCGCTTCCAATCCGCAGGAAGCGCTCGTCAAGGGCGTTCTCGACATGGAGTTCGGCCTTTATGCCAGTGCCGAATATCTGCGCAGGAACGGCGAGCCAGCCAACATACACGCGGTGAGCACGCTGATTGGTCCCGAACGGCCCGAGCTGCGCCGCCTGCTGTCCCGCGCTCTCAAGAACGGGGTTGAGTTCCCGCAGTTTCAGCTCGCGGTGGACAGTTTCGCTTTGGTGCGTGAATTTGTCTTGCTGCATCAAGGCGTCGGGCTGCTGCCGCAATCGCTATGCCGAGCCGAGCTTGCATCGAGAGCCGTTGTGCCCGTGCTGCCGAACCTGTTCTCGGGCTCGACCCGGCTGCATCTCACCTTTCCTTCGCGCGCCGACCTCAATCCCAAGGTCAACGCGTTCGCGCAAGTCCTGGCGCGCCATCTGGAGGCTGCGTCGGCCGGACGGTGACGCGCTCGATTGGCCAGTATCCTGGCCGCTCTGTCCGGATCGGTGGGGCTACTCACGGCGCGCGCAGTCGCCACATGCGGTTTGTCAGACAGCAACCTTGCTCAGGACGCGAACATGCAAGCCGACATCACTACGGAATTCGAAACGACAGAATTCGCCGGGATCACCGCAGGGATCATCAACCCCTATCCGAGTCCCTTCACGATCCTCGACATGACGATCAAGCCCGGCGCCGGCGCACCCGCGCACATCTCCGCTACCGAAGACAAGCTCTTTATCGTGATCGCAGGCCAACTGAAGTACCTCATCGGTGACCGCACCGCCGTGGCAGGGCCGGGCGCACGGGTCCTGGTCCCGAGAGGTACGGTCCACGGCTTCACCAATGTCGGGGACGCCGACGCGCGACATATTCTGGTGTCCACGCCGCGCCGCCACGAAGAGTTTTTCCGCGACCTGCACGACATTCCAAATCCCCGGGAGGAGCATATGGATCTCTTGCCCGGCATCGCGGCACGCCACGATCAGGCGATCGTCGGACCTCTTCCTTAAGTTCTCTGCGCTCGGCCTGCGCCTGATGGCCGCAGGCGCAGGCCGGTTTTCACTATCGGTTTTCTACCGAAGTTGGAAAACAGATGGGCAGCAAGATCGGCGAATTGACCGTAGCCGCCCAGCTTCGCGGCGTGGAAGCCGCGGCAAAGCCTTGACGGCCCGGCGTTCGGCGGCGGCCAGCTTCCATGGTCGTCCGTCGAATGCTTACAGCCTTTTCGGTGGCGCTAGTCTGGCTTGCCACCGCAGAGTTCTACAACTAAGCTACTAAGATACCGGGCGTCAGAACGGCGCCCCTGTATTTTACGGAGGGCTTCGCTATGGCAGGTATCTTCCGGGACGCTAATCTCCAAGAGAAAGTACTGGATTTTTCTTATCAGAACGATGCCCTCGCACAGTTGATCGTCGAGGCGTGGACCGATCCAGATTTTGAAAAGTGGTTGACGACGCGGCAGTCGGACGGCACCTCGCCAAACGCCAAAGCGTCGCTTCAGGCCCGGGGTATATTTCTGGCGAACCCCATCGTGTTCACGGAAGAAGAGTATAATAGCGGCTGTCACAACCCGGACCCTGATGGGACTGGAGTCATTTTCGTGGTGCCGGACCGATCGCGGGTCGACAAGCCTCCGCTTCACCTGTCTCTTCTCGAGACGGCCCGCTTGCTGATGGCCATTACGCCAAACGGAATCTAGCGCGGTCGAGACTGGGCCTGAGTTGTGTTTTTAGCGAGTTTCGCGCGCACCGTGCGGGAAACGGTGCGCGCGCGACCGCTCGGATATGGAGGTGCGGAATGGCGCCCCTGGTCACGGAGTGGGTCAACGTTAGCGGCAATATTTCGATCATCGCGCGCGAGTCGGGAGAGGTCTGGTTTCATCTCCCGGGCGGCACAAAGGAATACACAGATCCGTTTGCGACGCCGATGACGGGCGTCGGCGCCAGGGGCAGCACGATCGGGCTGCTCGACGGCGCGATCAATCTCGGATTTTCCAGAATTGAAGGGCGCCTCGCCAGCCCGGCGCCGACGCTCGTCGGCTACATCGTCGCCATCGTGGGCGCCTACCACACGTCTGTCCACACGCCGCGAAATCTCCAGCGCGCCGCCAGGCGATTCAACGAACTGGGGAGGCCGGAAGTGGCAGCCTATCTCGAAGAACGCGCGCGCGAGGAGACCGGTCACGACCGGCTCGCGCTCAAGGATCTTCGCGCGCTGGGCCTGCCCGCCGAGCGACTGGTCGCCAACTTCATCCCCGAGGGCATCAAGCCGCTCTGCGAGCGGTTCGATGAGCTCTGCGTCGAGGACTACCCGATCGGCTGCATCGGCTATTCCTATTGTCTGGAACGCATCGCCGCGCTCAAGCAGAGGACCGATATCGAGAAAGTGCAGGCACTATGCCCTGACGGCATCGATGCGACCCGCTTTCTCCGAAGTCACAGTTGCCTTGGGAGCGAGGTTGCCCACGTGGAAGAGACGATCGAGTTTGTCGCGTCCCTTCCCCCGAGCGATCGCATCAGGGTCGTCCAGGAGACGTATGAATCGGCATTGATCATGGCGGAGGGATATAATCACGAGCTGCTCAAATCCGAGGCGGAGATGCTCGACGAGCTTCAGCAGGCGGTCGGAGAGGCGCTTCCGTATCCTCTGAGTAGAGCCTTCGTACAGTAGGAGGCGCGGTGCTCGGCCCTCGGCGTGAGCAGAACGGCACGACAGTCGTCGCAGTCTGGCGTGCCTCGAGCGACAAGAGACGAGGGCCTCTGCAATGGCGAGGACAACGACCGAGGTTCGCGACTGGCTGTGTGGACACGGCCTGGGCCAGTACGCCCAAACCTTCGCAGACAACAATATCGAATACTCCGTCCTTCCGGATCTGACCGAGAATGATCTCAGGAAGCTTGGCGTTATTTCCTTAGGTCATCGCAAGAAGCTGCTGAAGGCCATCGAAGCATTGACGGCAGCGAAGTTCGGCGTGGCGTCCATCCCGGTCGCGCCGCAGCGCGAGGCCGAATTCCGTCAGATCACGGTGATGTTCAGTGATCTGGTCGGGTCCACGCAGCTTTCGGAGGCGCTGGATCCGGAGGATCTGCAAAAACTCATTGACGCGTATCGGGGGGAATGCAGCACCGCGATCCGGCGCTACGGAGGCGAGGTCGCGCGCTACTTCGGCGACGGCGCGATGGCGTTCTTCGGTTGGCCCTATGCGCATGAGGATGACGCCGTTCGTGCCACTCATGCGGCACTGGAGATCGTTTCCAGAGTTACGAAGATTGCGGGGCCGGTTACCCTGACGTGCCGGGTGGGTGTCTGCTCCGGCCCCGTTGTGGTCGGCGAAACCGGAGACAGTGGCACGTGGTCGATGGACGCGGTAGGAGAGACGCCGAATATCGCCGCGCGTCTGCAGACTCTCGCCGCTGCCAACACGGTGGTCGTTTCGGAATCGACCAGACGGCTTGTATCAGCTGCGTTTGATTTTCAGGACCTCGGTCTCCAGGAGCTCAAAGGTGTAACTGAATCCGTTCACGTCTATCGCGTGCTCTCGGCAAAGCACACCACGAGCCGCTTCGAGGCGGCGCATGCGGGTTCTCTTACGCCGCTGATCGGGCGCTCGAGCGAGCTCAGCCTGCTGCTCGACAGGTGGCAGAAAGCCAAGGAGGGCGACGGCCAGGTCATATTTCTTTCGGGAATTCCCGGAGTCGGGAAATCGAGGCTTCTCCACGAACTGAAATCGCGTGTCGAGGATGAGCCGCACATCCTGCTTCACCATCAGTGCTCGCCCTATCACAGTCAGAGCGCGTTCTTTCCTGTGATCGAGCAGATCGAACAGGCCGCCCAACTGACGGCACGCGAGCCCGATGCGGACAAGCTTGCGAAGCTCAAGGTCTACCTTCCGCGCCCGATTGACGGCTTGGCGGAGCCGGTCGCCCTGATCGCAAAACTGTTGTCGATCCCGCAGGAAGATGACCTCGAACTGTCAGGACTTACGCCGCGGCAAGTGAAAAACAGGACGATCTCTACGCTTGTCGACATCCTGTTGGCATTTTCCGCTCAACGCCCGACGCTCTGCATCTTCGAGGACGCGCATTGGCTTGACGCGTCGACCCTTGAGCTGCTCGAACTGGTCACCAGCCGCATCGACCGCGCCCGCGTGCTGCTTATCGTATCCTGTCGGCCCGAATTTCGCCCCGCGTGGATCACTCATGCGAACACCACCCTGCACTCGCTCACGCGGCTGTCGCACAGCGAGGTCAGGGCGATGATCCGGGAGCTCCTGAGCGGCGCGAGCATGCCCCAGCCGTTGCTCGACCAGATCATCGAAAAGGCCGATGGCGTCCCGCTATTCATCGAGGAACTGACAAACAGCACGTTGAGCGCCCCTTTGCGAAGCCGAGGCGCCGTCGAGCGCAAGGCGCAGCCGGCCTTGCTCCGCGTTCCGGACACGCTAAGCGACGCCTTGATGGAACGGCTCGACCGGGTCGCACCAAGCCGCCGGCTTGCGCAGATCGCGGCCGTGATCGGACGGGAATTCTCCTATGACCTCTTGTCGGCTGCATCGCAGGTTGACGAGGAGGATATGCTGTCGGCGCTCTCATTGCTCGAACGCGCCGATATCATTTACCGGGTCGACGTTTCGCCGTTCGTCCGTTTCGCCTTCAAGCACGTCCTGCTGCGCGATGCGATCTACGACTCCCTGCTCAAGAGCAAGCGGCTGCAGTTTCACGCCGACATCGCGACGATCCTGGAGCATGATTTCCCGGAGCTTGCCGAAAATCAGCCCGAGGTTCTCGCCTATCACCATCAGGAGGCAGGCAATCATCCACTTGCCATTCGCTGCTGGTTCAAGTCCGGGCAACGCGCGCTAGCGCATTCGGCCAATGTCGAGGCCATCGCCAATTTTCGAAAGGCCCTTCAGCTTCTGAGCGCCCTGCCGGACACGCTCGAGCGGACCAGGCAGGAGACCGACATTCAACTGGCGTTGGGCATACCGCTCATCGCGGTGCAGGGCTACGCCTCCGCCGATACCCGCGAAGCTTTTTCGCAGGCGCGGGCCCTCTGCCTGCGGCTCGGCAACATTCCCGAATATTTCCAGGCGCTGTTCGGGTTGTGGGGGAATGCCTGGATGTCCGGCAAGAATGATGAAGCGCTCGGCATGGCCGATGAGTTCATGTCGCGGGCTCAGGCGTTGCCGGACGCCGTGCCGCGAATGGTCGCCCACAGAATGATGGGCAGCACGCTATTGACGATCGGGGACTTTCGATCGTCGGTGGACCATTTCGAGGAGTCGATCAAGCTTTCGATGAACAAGGGAAGGCCGCCGCTATACCATCTCTATATGGTCGAGCCGCAGGCGGCGTCGCTGCTGCTGCTGTCCTGGGATTTGTGGTTCCTCGGCTATCCCGACCAGGCGCTCGCGCGCGTCTCGGAGGCGCTTGCCTTGGCGCGGGATCTTCGCCACCCCTACACCATAGCGTTCGCGCATTACATGACCTCGGTCGTGCACCTGTTGCGCGGGGAGGCCGATCTCGCCTTCGAGAACGCCGAGAAGAGCTTTGAGGTGTCGCGGGAGCAGCGGTTTTCGCTCTATGCGATCCTGTCGCGAATTTCGCGCGGCCGGGCCGTCGGCGACCTCGGCCGGATCGAAGAGGCCCGCGGCGAGATCGCCCGCGGGCTCGACGAGGCCCGGCAGAACAACGTCGGCTTCATGCTGCCGATGATGGAGAGCTGGCTTGCGGAGATGCACGCCAAGGCAGGAGAAAATGAGTACGCGCTATGGATCGTCGAGCAGACCCTGACCAATCTCGATGACGTGACAGGCAGGTCATGGGAATCGGAATTGCATCGGCAGAAAGCGCAGCTTCTTCTGGCGCTCGACCCGTCGAACATTTCGGACGCCGAATCTTGCCTGAAGAAGTCGATCGACGTGGCCTGCGGTCAAAGCGCCAAATCCCTGGAGCTGCGCGCCTCGATGGACCTGGCCGAACTCTGGCGCAGGCAAGGAAGGCTCGAGGCGGCGCGCGCGCTATTGGAGCCAATCTGCCGCTGGTTCGATGAGGGGGCCGAGACCGCCGACCTCAGGCGGGCGCGCGACGCTCAAGCCGCGGCGCTCTGATCCTCACCTGCGGCGGTCGCGGCCGCACTCATCCGCGGTCACGGCAAGGTGCTGACGCACCGGCAACTGCTTCTGGACATTTGGGGGCCGGGCTATGCCGAGCGCGCTCACTACATCCGCATCTACATGGCCCAGCTTCGCCAGAAGCTCGGGGACGATCCCTCGCAACCGGCCTATCTGATCACGGAGTTGCGGGTCGGCTACCGCCTTTCCGGGCTGGAGATCCGAGAGGATAGCTAGACGTGGGGAATGGAGGATTTGTAGGATACTGATTGCACCGATGTCGCGCCCCATTGAGGGGAGCAAGGCAAAATGGCAAGGGAGAGGAACAGATCGACTTTCACGGTAGGGGCTTCTTGGCGGTATGTTCGGTTCTCTTGTCCTGCTCGCGCATGGCATCATCTATTTCATTCTCATGGGGAGCATTTTCAGAGCAAGGCAGAGCATTGGAGTTGGCGTTTTTTTCTGCCTCCTCGGCACGATGCACTTCCTCGAGACCTATTTGGCGGCCACCTTCTTCATCGAACTGCCCTTCGGTCTGATCTCGCCAGGGTCCACCGTGATGTTCGCGGGCAAGCTCTGCTTTTTCCTGCTGCTTTACATCAAGGAAGACGCCGAGGTGATGCGGCAGCCGATCTACGGCCTCCTGAGCGGCAACATTCTGATGATCGCACTAGGCCGTGTGGACTCTTGGGATTCTCAAATCAGATTGAACGTGATTCAAGGCTTTCTTTTAGGAGGAAGCC
>NZ_JBEGDB010000167.1:0-17435 GCF_043638955.1 Bradyrhizobium sp. 31Argb
AAAATCCGTAGCCATGTGAGTCTCCTGTCAAAGGTAAACTCACAGAAACCATCTTACACTGAGTTACTGACACCCTCGGCAGCCCGAACTCGCGGAACGCGGCGTCGAGCACCGGCCAGACATGCTCGGTGTCCGTGTGCGGCAGCGCCTGGCAGCGCAGAAGGTAGCGGCTATGGGCATCGGTGATCGTCAGCGGTTCACACCGCTCGCCGTCGCCCGTCAGGAACCAGCCCTTGAAGTCGATGCACCAGACGTCGTTGGCGGCCTCACAATAGGCAAAGGGCGCACTCGATGGCGGGCTGCGCCGGCGCAGCCGGCGCTTCTCCTTCCACCCCATCGGCAAGGTCCTCCTTGCCGACCAGTTGACCTGTTACCCATGTCGCCGGTCTATTCTGTTACCCATGTAGCCGGTCAGGACCATCCGACCTCTCCCCGCAAGCGGGGCGAGGTGAAGCGGAGACCGCTTCGTGCTTTGAGGGAAAACCATGCCCACTGTCTATGATTTTGCGGCCCGTTCGCTGGCCGGAGATGAAGTGCCCTTGAAGCGGTTCGAGGGGCAGGTGCTGCTCATCGTCAACACCGCCAGCGCGTGCGGCTTCACGCCGCAATACAAGGGCCTGCAGGAACTCTATCAGGGGCTCTCGCCACGCGGTTTTTCCGTGCTCGGCTTTCCCTGCAACCAGTTCGGCGCGCAGGAACCGGGCGATGAAAAACAGATCGGCGAGTTCTGCGAAACCAATTACGCGGTGACGTTCCCGATGTTCGCCAAGATCGAGGTGAATGGTGCGAACGCACATCCGTTGTACGAACACCTGAAGAGCGAGAAATCGGGCCTGCTCGGTCCGTCGATCAAATGGAATTTCACCAAATTTCTGGTCGACCGGTCGGGCAGGGTGGTGGCGCGCCATGCGCCCACCGCGCGGCCCGAAGGACTGAAGACAGCAATCGAGGCCCTGCTATGAGCGAGAACAACGAAACGCCCCATGAGGAACTGCCGGACCGCTTGTCGGTCGATCCGAACAGCCCGTACTACAACGCGGATATCCTGGCCCGCGACGTGGGCATCCGCTTCAAGGGCGCCGAAAAGACCAATGTCGAGGAGTATTGCGTCAGCGAGGGCTGGGTGCGCGTCACCGCCGGCAACGCCAAGGATCGCTACGGCAATCCGCTGACCATCAAGGTCCACGGCCCGGTCGAGCCGTATTTCCGCGATAAGACGAAGTCCTGATATCTGAAGCGTAAGTATTTCACTTCGTCATGCCCGGGCTTGTCCCGGGCATCCACGCCCTTCCTTCATCGCGAGCAAAGAACGTGGATGGCCGGGACAAGCCCGGCCATGACGAGAAACCCAAAGGCCAATCCCATGTCCGTCCGTATCATCGACGTCCGCGAGGTGACAAAACCGATCGCCTCGCCGATCCGCAACGCCTATATCGATTTCAGCAAGATGACGACGAGCCTGGTTGCCGTCGTTACCGACGTCGTGCGCGACGGCAAGCGCGTGGTCGGCTACGGCTTCAATTCCAACGGTCGCTACGGGCAGGGCGGTCTGATCCGCGAGCGCTTCGCGCCGCGGCTGCTCGAGGCCGATCCGAAGACGCTGCTTGATGCGAGCGGCGACAATCTCGACCCGGACAAGGTCTGGTCGACCATGATGTCGAACGAGAAGCCGGGCGGCCACGGCGAGCGCTCGGTTGCCGTCGGCACCATCGACATGGCGGTGTGGGACGCGGTTGCGAAGATCGCGAACAAGCCGCTGTTCCGCCTGCTCGCCGAGCGGCATGGCGTCAAGGCCAATCCGCGCGTGTTCGTCTATGCCGCCGGCGGCTATTACTATCCCGGCAAGGATCTCTCCGCGCTGCGCGCGGAGATGCGCGGCTATCTCGATCGCGGCTACAATGTCGTGAAAATGAAGATCGGCGGCGCGTCTGTAACCGAAGACAGCGCGCGGATCGAGGCGGTGCTGAAGGAGATCGGCAAGGACGCGCAGCTCGCGGTCGACGCCAACGGCCGCTTCGATCTGGAGACCGCGATCGCCTATGCAAAAATGCTGCGGGACTATCCGCTGTTCTGGTACGAGGAAGCCGGCGATCCCCTCGACTTCGCGCTGCAGGCCGCGCTCGCGGAATTCTATCCGGCGCCGATGGCGACCGGCGAGAACCTGTTCAGCCATCAGGATGCGCGCAATCTCGTTCGTTATGGCGGCATGCGGCCGGACCGCGACTGGCTGCAGTTCGATTGCGCGCTGTCCTACGGCCTCTGCGAATATCAGCGCACGCTGCAAGTGCTGAAGACCCACGGCTGGTCGCCAAGCCGCTGCATCCCGCATGGCGGCCACCAGATGTCGCTGAACATCGCCGCCGGCCTCGGCCTCGGCGGCAATGAGAGCTATCCCGATCTGTTCCAGCCCTATGGCGGCTTCCCCGACGGTATCAGCGTCGAGAATGGCCACATCACCATGCCCGATCTTCCGGGCATCGGCTTCGAAGGCAAGAGCGATCTCTACAAGGAGATGAAAGCGCTGGCCGAGTGAGCCACACTCGCGCCAAAACCTCCGCCGTCATTCCGGGACGTCCGAAGGACGAACCCGGAATCGATCGGGCCGCAGGCGCAGGCGGTGAAATGGATTCCGGGCTCGATGCTTCGCATCGCCCCGGAATGACGATGTGGCTAGTTGGGGTGCGACAAAACAACCCGACGGGCAAATCAGCAAAAGTCTGTCGATCCCTCTCGCGAAAAATATTCCGCTTTCGCCGTCGGGCAAATCAGTGATTTAACTCCGCGCGTCTCACGGCGGATGAGGGGCGGCTCGCGATCGTCACGAACGTTGCGGTGAGATGCGGTGGACGCGGGTATCACGACTGACGAGCGTGGCACCCGTGGACGGCGAAGTCGTGTGGTCCTGGCGCCCCGACGCTGGCGCTAAGTTTTTCGTGCGAACTTTCTTCGCGCGAGAAGTGACGGTGGCAAGAAAGCCCGGTCACCGGGGAGAGCACGAAATAAGCCGTAAAACCATCGCGCAGGGAAAGCCGGAATGCTTCGGTTGAACCTGTGGTCCTACCCCCGTGCTTTTTGTTGCACGGGACCCATGGGTGCAACCGGCACCCGGCTTTCCCTGCGCCCTCTGTTCGATGAGAGGGTGGAAAGTGACGCAAAGCTCGGGCATCTCGTGCCGCGAGAACGCGAACTCACATCCTCTCCGCTGTTTGACATTTGAATCAGGACCTGACCCCGTCATTGCGAGCGCAGCGAAGCAATCCATGTCTCGGCAAGTGGAGCAATGGATTGCTTCGCTGCGCTCGCAATGACGGGGAGAGAACAAGCCAAGCGCGCAACTGCCGTAGGGTGGGCAAAGCGCATACTTGCACCGCTGTTCAAACAAACACAGGCGTAAGCGTGCCCACCATCACGAGCGGAGTGCTGGAAGGTGGGCACGGCGCGAAGAGCGTCTTTGCCCACCCTACGGGGCGGACGCTCACGCCGCGCCCGTCACGACAGCCGCATCTCGAGCAGCCGACGGCCTTCGCCCTTGAGCAGTTTCTTCACGGCGCTGGAGGCGATTACCTCGCCGTTGTTGGCGTAGGCTTCGTGGTTCTTCTCGATGTCGTCGAGGCGATAGAGATAGTTGACCATGATGCCGGCAGATTCGCGCAGGCCCTTGGGCGCGAGGTCGCCGAGCCAGTTGATGCGCTCCAGCCGCGCGCCGTTGCCGAGGTGGAACCGCGCCACGGAATCGATCAGCCGTCCCTTCGGCGTCCGCGCCTTCAGGAAATAATAGGCGGCGAGCGGCTCCAGCACGGTGCGGAGCTGCGCGGCCAGCTCGGCATTCTCGAACCAGTCGGGCTTGCCGAGGCCTTCGAGCAGCACCCGGTCCTCGTCGGAGAGCGGCGCGTCGGTCGCCTGCCTCAGCCATTGCATGAAGCCCGGCACCGGCGACAGCGTCACGAAGGTGTCGAGCTTCGGCAATTCGCGGCGCAACTCCTCGACCACTTGCTTGATCAGGAAACTGCCGAAGGAGATCCCGCCGAGCCCGCGCTGGGTGTTCGAGATCGAATAGAACACGGCGGTGCGGGCGCGCTCGATCGCTACCGGCTCGCGCTGCTCGGCAAGCAGAGGTGCGATCGCGCCGGGGATCGTCTCGGTCAGCGCGACCTCGACGAAGATCAGCGGTTCGTCGTTCAACGCGGGATGGAAGAACGCGTAGCAACGGCGGTCGATGGGATCGATGCGGCGGCGCAGGTCGTTCCAGTCGCGGATCTCATGCACCGCTTCGTAGCGAATGATCTTCTCCAGAATATTGGCCGGCGTCGACCAGTCTATCCTGCGCAGCACGAGAAATCCCCTGTTGAACCAAGAAGAGAGCAGATGGGTGACGTCGCGATCGAGCGACTCCAGGTCCTTGTTGCCTTTCATCAGGTTGAGCAGATCCGCACGCATCGCCACCAGTTCGCTGGTGCCACCCGGCGCGCGGTTCAGCCGGCGGATCAGTTCCTGCCGGCGGGGCTCGGAGGCGAAATGCAACTCGCTGGCTTCGCCGTCGTCGGAACCCTTGCGCCAGGCCTCGATCGCTTGCATCAGCTTGGCGCGGTCAGGTCCGAAATCCCGGGACAACGTCTGGAAGAACGCCAGCCGCTCCGCAGCGTCGAGATGGTGATAGCGGTCGAGTACCTCGCGCGCCAAGGCGGTACCGGAGGCTTCGCCGCGGCCCGACAACAGCGCTTCGCACAATTCAAGAAGCTCGGAAGCGTCCTGCTTCGCGTCCAACGAATTGCCTCGCCGGAGCAGCGTGCGGCCGCGCTCGGAAATCGTTGCAAGCAGGTCGGAGAAAAAGGCACTGGCCATGGGAAGGATCGAATCCGGTTACACCGAACCTTACATAGGATTTAGGTTCCTGCCGACTATAATCAAGAACACCATTTTGTCATGACTTGCCAATGAAGTCTCGCGTTCATTCCTTGCCCGCAAATTCTGTCGGCGTCTTGCCGGTCACCTGACGGAAGGCGTGAGAGAACGCTGGAACGCTGGCATAACCAAGGTCGGAGGCGATCTGCTTGATCGACACATTAGATTCTGTCGACAATCGTTCGATTGCGGCTGCGATGCGGGCGCGCTGGTACCAGCTCTTGAAACTGAGCTGCGTCTCCGACGAGAACAGACGCGACAAGGTTCGCGCCGACGTGCCGACCTCGCGCGCTAGCGTCTCGATTTCATATGGGGCGGTGGGATTGGCGAGGACGATGTTGGCGGCGCGCCGGCAGCGCGGTTCCTGCGGCAGCGGAATGAAGGTCGCGGAATCCTCGGCCTGGTCCAGTTCCAGCATGAGGAGTTGCAGCAGAAGCGCGGTTCGCTCGTGATCATCCCGTCTGTCGAACAGCGCCAGGATGGTCTGGTGCAAGAGCGGCGATATCCGCACCACGAATTCGGAGCCGAGGCTGTTGCCGCGCGCGTTGCGCTTCAGCCACGGCAATTCGAAATACAGCGTCCGCATCTGGATGTCGGCGAGCACGTCGATCGAATGCTCCAGCAGGGCTGGCACCCACACCGCGCGATCCGGCGGCACCAGCCAGCGGCCCTTGGGCGTCGTCACCTGCATGGTGCCCTCGGCGGCGTAGACCAGTTGCGATTCGCGGTGCATGTGGGTGTCGAGCCGCACGCCCCGCCGGTAGTGGCGCGCGACCAGATGCACGCCGTCGCCGGTGGCGCGCTGGCCCCGCAAGATCGCGGCAATTGGCGTTTCGGCGATAGTCATTGGCGACATCCCGTCAGGACAACTCCCTATAACCTAGTTCGGGAAGCAAGAGGAATCCCCAAGGGGACATCTCAAGAGGACTTCTAAAGGGATCGAAACAGGATCAACGCATGAACAGCCCCGGCCGGGTGATCACCTACGTCAACGCCGCCCATTTCATTGACCATTATTCGATGCTGATCTTCGCCGCCGCCGTCATCGTGATGGGTCCGGCGCTCGGCATGGCCTATTCGGAATTGCTGCCTTACGCCACCCCGGGCTTCATCGCGTTCGGCGCCGGCTCGCTGCTGACAGGCTGGCTCGGCGACCGCTGGAGCCGCCGTCATATGATGGTGATCTTCTTCATCGGCATCGGCCTGTCCATGATCTCGGTCGGCTTTGTGCAGACACCTCTGCAGCTTGGCGCGGCGCTGTTCGCGATCGGCGTGTTCGCCTCGATCTACCATCCGGTTGGCACCGCCATGATCGTGTCCTATGCCGACAAGCTCGGTCGCGAGATGGGGCTGAACGGGGTCTGGGGCAATCTCGGCGTCGCCTCCTCGGCGCTGGCCACCGGTGTGATCGGCCAGTATCTCGGCTGGCGCTTTGCCTTCATCATTCCCGGCGTCCTCACCGTGCTGCTCGGCATCGCCTTCGCGCTCAGCGTGGTGCATGAGGATCGCAAGGGCACCAAGCAGGCCGCAGCCTAGGCGCGCGTCGCGAAGAAGGACATGTGGCGGGTGATCCTGGCGCTCCTGATCGTGGTGATCGCGATATCGACCACCTTCAACGCGGTGACGGTGGCGCTGCCGAAACTGTTCGCCGAACGGCTCGCCGACCTGACCAGGAGCCCGGCGCTGCTCGGCGTGATCGCAGCCAGCGTCTATGTGTTCGGCGCGATGACGCAGTATACGATCGGCAAATTGCTCGACCACCATTCGCTCAAGACGGTGGCGCTGCCACTGTCCTTCATGCTGGCGCCGTTCCTCTATCTGGCAGCGACGCTGTCGGACCTGCCGCTGATCCTGGTGTCGATCGGCATCGTGATGGGCGCCTTCGGCCAGGTTACGGTCAACGACGCCATGGTCGGCAAATACACCAGCGAGGAATGGCGCTCGCGCGCCTATGCGGTGCGCTATTTCGTCGGCTTCACCGCGGCCGGCGCCTCGGTCGGGCTGGTCGCCTGGCTCTATGAGCAGGGCGGGTTCGTCACCATGCTGCGTGCGTTCGCCGCGCTCTGTCTATTGGCGATTGCGGCGGCCATTATCCTGCCCCGCGAGATCAGGACGCCGGCACCGCAGGTGAATTGAGGCTGGGGATATTTGGTCGCGGACACGCAAGGTTGATCGCTGTGTGAACTGCATCACTTCATGCGTCGCACAATATCTGGCAAACTTGTTCCGGGTGAGGAGTGTGATAGGCTCTTTATGGGTAGATCTTTAGGTTTCGGGGGCTGAGGCTAATTGCGCCTCAACGCTGTATTTGCGGTTTTTGGAGCCCAACCGATCCATGGGTGAGATTCGCGACTTCAAGTCGGGTAGGCACGAGCGGCCGCCGGGTGATCCGACGCCGCGGCGCCTTGCCGCGATCGTCGCAGGCGACATCGCCGGCTACAGCCGCCTGATGCAGCTCGATGAGGAGGGCACGCACAACCGCGTCAAGCGGATCGAGCGCGACCTGATCGAGCCGACCATCGTGGAGCATCACGGCAAGCTGGTGAAGACGACCGGCGACGGCTTCATTGCGATGTTCGACAGTCCGGTCGAAGCCGTCAGGTGCAGCATCGTGATCCAGCAGAACCTGGTCGGCCGCAACGCGGCGGTACCGAGGGACTACTGGATTGAGTACCGGATCGGCGTCAATCTCGGCGACGTCATCATCGAGCCCGACGATATCTATGGCGACGGCGTCAACGTTGCGTCGCGCCTTGAAGGGATCGCCGAGCCGGGGCAGGTCTTCATCTCCGGTGGCATCTACGAGCAGATCAAGCACAAGCTGGTGTGCGGCTACGAGTCGCTCGGCGACCGCAAGGTCAAGAACATCACCGATCCGGTGCGGGTCTATCGCGTGCTGCCGGATGCGGCGGCCTTCCAGCGGACGCGCCGGCGGCGCGAGAACATCTTGATCTTCCTGCTCAGCATCACGCTCGCGATCATCGCCGGCGGCATCCTCTGGTCCTTGCTGATACCGCGGAGCGAAAAGCTGGCGCTGCGGACGCCGGCGCCAGCGGCATCGCCGGCGCCCGCGGCATCGCCGAAGGCGACTGAGCCGGCACCCGCGACGAAACAGGCGGCAGCTCCCGCTGCCAGTCCCACGGCGCAACCGCAGCCGCCGCAACCGCAGCCTTCCGCGAGCCCGGCCGTCACCGCGGTCACGCCCCCGACGCCTCCCACGCCTTCCGTGCGGGAGCCCGAGATGGTCGCGCTTCAGGGCGGCAGCTTCTCGATGGGCAGCAATGACGATGCGTCGGAGCGGCCGATCCGAAGGGTGACGATCAAGCCATTCGCCATCGCCAAATATCCGGTCACGGTCCGCGAATGGAACGCGTGCGCTGCCGCCAAGGTGTGCGGCTTCACGGCGACCGGAAAGGACGAGGCGCCGGTCACCAACGTGAGCTGGAGCGATGCCAAGCAATACGTTGCCTGGCTCGCGGACGTCACGAAGAAGGCCTATCGGCTTCCGAGCGAAGCCGAATGGGAGTTTGCTGCCCGCGGCGGAACGCAGACCAGATATTGGTGGGGCGAGCAGATGCAGCCGGGTGTGGCCAGTTGCAAGGATTGCGGCGACAGCGCAGCCGCCGAGCAACCGACCAAGGTCGGTAACTTCAAGCCCAACCCGTTCGGGCTGCACGACATGGGTGGCGGGGTCGACCAGTGGGTGGAGGATTGCTGGCACAAGAACTATCAGGGGGCCCCGGCCGACGGTTCACCCTGGCTTGGCGGAGACTGCACGTCCCATGTGCTCCGCTCCGGCTCCTGGAAGAATGACACGCGTTATGTACGACCGGCCAACCGCGATAATTACGACACCAATGTTCGATATCCGACCCATGGGTTCCGGGTCGCGCTGTCGCCTTAAAGTATTTGGATCGGTGAGGGGGCAATGAGAATTGCACGTACACTTCTGATTTCGGCTGTCCTGTCGTCGCTTGCGAACGTTGTGCACGCGCAGGACAAGCCTGCACCGAAGGATGCGGTCCTGTATTTTGTCTGGCCGCAGAATGGCGCTACGATCAAGGGCGCATTCTGGGCCCGCTTCGGCCTGCGCAACATGGGCGTGACCCATGCCGGCGATGACTATGCGAACGCCGGTCATCACCATCTGCTGATCGACGTGAACGAGCCGCTCAATCCGAACGAGCCGATCCCATCGGACAAGTCCCACCTGCATTTCGGCGCCGGTCAGACCGAGGCTCGTATCGAGCTGCCGCCCGGCAAACATACTTTGCAGCTCGTACTCGGCGACGCCAAGCACTATCCCTTCAAGCCGCCGGTCGTCTCCGAGAAGATCACGATCCGCGTCAGATGAATTTGTAGCGACAGACTCGGCGCACAGATCTGGCGTGGAGGAAGCCAATGCCCAGCCAGTTGCCGCTTATCACAGGCCTTGTTGTCGCGGTCGCCATGATGGCCGCCCCGGCCAGTGCTGACGCGCTGAAAGACGAGATCGCGCCGACCGGCAAGCTCCGCGTCGCGATTGCGATCAGCCCGGCGGGCGGTGCGTTCTGGTGCACCAAGACCGAAACCGGCTATGCCGGGGTGCCGGTCGATCTCGGTAAGGCAATGGCCGCGCAGCTCGGCGTGCCCATCGAATATGTCGTGCACCAGAATTCCGGACAGATCACCGATGCGGCATCGAAGGGCACCTGGGACGTCACCTTCCTGCCCAAGGATCCCGAGCGCGAAACCAGGATGACGTTCGGCCCGATCTATGAAGTCGCGGATGCAACCTACATCGTCAGGCCGGGCTCGACGGTCACGAATTTCGCAAGCCTCGACCAGCCGGGCGTCAAGGTCGCTGCCGTCAACAACACCACAACCATGCGCGGCGCAATTGCGGACCTGAAGAACGCCAAGGTGACGGGCTATCAGACCTATGACGAGATCTTCAGTCTCCTGAAGAGCGGCGAGGTCGACGCGTTCGCACTCTCACGCGACCAGCTCAATGCGATGGCGAAGAAAATTCCGGGCACGCGGGTGCTGGACGAGACCTTCAAGCAGACGGTGACTGCGGTTGCGGTCCCGCTAAATCATCCGCTGTCCGCGGCCTTCGCGACCAACTTCATGACCGAAGCGACTGCCGACGGCTCGCTGCGCGAGGCCTATGACAACAACGGGCTGAAGGACGCGCCGATCCGGACGCAGGCCAAATAAGCTGCGTGCGTGCAGCGAAATGGCGCGATGGTCAAAGTGAACATCGAAACGCCCGCATTAAAGCAGGCGGCGAGCCATCCGTTGAAGCCGACTCGCCGCCCGCAACTTGACTGGCTGCGCCAGCCACTGGCGCAGCGGCACACAAGTTAGTTTCGTCAACTAGAATCGTGGCGCTTACTTTTAGGGTCTGTAGGTACCGGAGTCGTCGCCGCCCACCAGTCCGCCCCGGTTGTTCGGGCCGCCTGCACCGCGGCTCCAACCGTAGCTGTTCCCACCGTAGTTGTTCCAACCGGGGTTGTTCCAGCCGAAGTTGCTCCCACTGTAGTTCATACCGGGCTGCGTCCGGGCGTAACCGTGATACGTCCTGGTGCCTGACTTATGATGCTTCGTGTATGCAAGTGCGAACGTACTTGAGAGCGCGAACGCAGAAGCTAGTGCTATCGTCGCAAGTTTCATGGTCGTTCTCCCTTGGTTTAGCAAATTCAATGCTCCACCCTCTGCGACCGCGAACGCAGCGCGCGCATCCGCCTTCCAAAAGGAAAATGGCATGCGTGCCTATGCACTTCCGGCAGATCGCGGTCTCGTGATGATCGAGGTCGCGGTCGCGTCTAGCAGCGCGTTAATGATGGGGTGGACGCCCCGCCGACGGCATCAATGTGCCAAAGTGGAGGTGTTGAGCACCACTTAAGGGAGGCGTCCGTGTCAAAGGTTACCACGATCGGTCTGGATATTGCCAAGCATGTTTTTCACGCTCACGGTGTGGACGGACGCGGTCTCGCGTTGTTCAGTAAGCGTCTCAGCCGCGGAAAGGTGCTCGATTTTTTCGCGGCTCAGCCTAGCTGCACTGTCGCGCTGGAGGCATGTGGCGGAGCGCACCACTGGGCTCGCCAGCTTGCTCAGCTTGGCCATCAGGTTCGGTTGATCCCACCGGCCTATGTCAAACCGTTCGTGAAGCGACAGAAGAACGACGCGATCGATGCGGAGGCAATTTGCGAAGCCGCTCAGCGGCCAAGCATGCGGTTCGTTGCCGTGAAGAGTGAAGAACAACAGGCGGCAGGTCTGGTATTTCGAACCCGCGATCTGCTGGTGCGGCAGCGAACTCAGCTCATCAACGCAGTCCGAGGACACCTCACGGAATATGGCTGGATCGCTCCCAAGGGGCCCTCTCACATGGCGAGGCTTGCCGATCTGATCGAGAAAGAAGAGATGATCAGTTCGCTTCCCGATGCCGCCCGCGCTATGTTCCGTTTAATGCTTGATCTGCTCACCGGCCTCAATGACAGGATTGGGGATCTTGACAAAGAAATCGCGCGGCGTGCTCGAGAGAACGAAGTCACACGTAGGCTGATGACTATTCCTGGCATTGGCCCGATCTCCGCTACCGCGATTGCGGCCTTGGCTCCGCCGGCCGAGACATTTGCCAAAGGCCGTGACTTCGCCGCCTGGCTTGGCCTAACACCTCTTCAAAGATCGACGGGCGGTAAACAGAAGCTCGGCGGAACATCCAAGATGGGCGAACGCACTCTACGGCGCCTCCTCATCATCGGCAGCAGTGCAGTCGTACAGCAGGCGAGCAAACGCGGCGCGCCAAGGGGTTCGTGGCTCGAACAGATGTTGGCTCGCAAGCCCCGCATGGTGGTAACCGTCGCGCTTGCTAACAAAATAGCGCGCATCGTTTGGGCGCTACTTGTGAAACAGGAGGATTACATGGCTCCGGTCACGGCCAAGGCGTAATCCTGGCCGGACCTGAGGTCGTCAGAGGTGTAGTCGGTCGAAGGAAGGTATGGCGCAACGGTCGGCGAGACGGGGTCGGAAGAACCAGACGGACTCATCGTGCCTAGAGCACGCGTTAATGATTTGGTTCCGATCCGCGAACTCCCATACAGGCCCGCAGCTCCATCGCTGCATCAGAGGCCGGACAGATGGCAGCATCCGACTACGTGCCAACTTTCTTCAGAAATCGCTTGCATCTCGCGGGGCGTCCACAGATGAGTCCACGCCTAGTGCGTGGTGCTGCTGGAGGGGATCGGGTCCAGTCCGCTCTTGATCAGTTCAGCGCGGGCGTCGGGCGATGCGAGGAATTGGATCAGCGCCCGTCCGGCGTCGGGTTCCTTGGAGGTGCTGGCGATCCCGGCGGAAAACACCGTGATCTTCTGCAGCTCATCCGGCAGCGGCCCGACGATATCGATGCCGGCGACCGGTTTCAGCTCGCTGATCTGCTGGAGGCCGATCTCGGCTTCGCCCTTGGCCACGATCTCGCCGACCGGCGTGGCCGGAATCTTCCTTGCTTTATCCTTCATCGCCTCGGCAATGCCCAGCTTCTGGAACATTTCGGTCGACACATAGACGCCGCTTGCGCTGTCGGAATAGGCGATCGACTTTGCCGCGAGCAGCGCGCGCTTCACGGCATCCGCCGAGCTGATGTCCGGCTTTGGCGCGCCTGATTTCACCGCGATCCCGATCGGCGATTTGACGAGTTCGACGCGGCTGTCGGCTATCACCTTGCCTTGCGCGGCGAGGTCATTGAGGGCGTAGCCGACCATGATGAGTACGTCAGCGGGCTCGCCGCGCGCGAGCCGCACCGGAATTGCGTTGACGGTGGTTCCCATCGACGGTCCATAGGCGGTCGACACCTTGTGGCCGGTCCTGCGCTCGAATTCGGGCACCAGGGCCTTGTAGGCGGCGGTCAGCCCGCCCGAGATCATCACGCGGATTTCGGCGGCGGAGGCAGAGGCGGTGAGGAAGAGTACGCCGATGAAGGCAAGGGCGAAGCTGCGGAAAGTCGCGGAGGGCCGCATGGTTGTTTCTCCCGGGACGATTCTCTGGGGGGTCGTCGTGCCCGGTAGACTATTGCGTGCGGAGTTGAGTGGCTAGGGTCTCCAGCCGTCATTGCGAGGAGCATAGCGACGAAGCAATCCATGCCTCCGCGCGTGGAGAAATGGATTGCTTCGCGGAGCCTGTCATCGGGCGCGCGTTCGCGCGACCCGTTGGCTCGCAATGACGAACAGCTCACGAATTCACGTGCACGAAGTCGCGCAACAGCGGATAGATCTCGTTGTTCCAGCGCTTGCCGCTGAACACGCCGTAATGGCCGACGCCGGCCTGCATGTGATGCACCTTGCGATAGCCGCGCACGCCGGTGCAGAGGTCTTGTGCCGCCAGCGTCTGCCCGATCGAGCAGATGTCGTCGCGCCCGCCTTCGACCGTCATCAGGCCCATGCGCCTGATCGCAGCGGGATTCACCGGCCGCCCCCGGTGCATCAGTTTGCCCTGGGGCAGCAGATGCTCCTGGAACACGTCGCGCACGGTCTCGATGTAGAATTCGGCCGGCAGATCCATCACCGCGAAATATTCATCGTAGAAAGTCTTGATGACGTTTGCCTTCTCCTTCTCGCCCTTGGCGAGATGATTGGCGAGGTCCATGTGCTGCTTGATGTGGCGCTCGAGGTTCATGGACACGAAGGCGGTGAGCTGCACGAAGCCCGGATAGACCTTTCGGAACGCGCCCCGGCACTGGATCGGGACATAGTTGATGAGGTTGTCCTCGAACCACTTTATCGGCTTGCTCTTCGCAAATTCGTTGACCTTGGTCGGTTGGATGCGCGTGTCGATCGGCCCGGCCATCAAGGTCAGCGATGCGGGACGCGCGGGGTGATTGTCCTCCGACATGATCGCCGCTGCCGCCAGTGCCGATACCGAGGGCTGGCAGATCGCGACCATGTGCGCGCGCGGGCCGAGCTTGTCGAGGAAGGTGATGAGATGGTCGGTGTAATCCTCGAGCCCGAAACGGCCTTGGTCGAGCGGAATGTCGCGCGGATTGTGCCAGTCGGTGATGTAGACGTCGTGATCCTGCAGCAGCGTCGTGACCGTGCTGCGCAATAGCGTCGCGAAGTGACCGGACATCGGCGCCACCAGCAACAGGCGCGGGTGCTCGGGCCCATCGACCTTCTTGAAGTGCAGGAGCGATCCGAACGGCGTGGCGTAGCTGACTTCCTCCCGCACCTCCAATTCCCGATTGCCCACCTTCACGCTGCCGATGCCGTAGTCGGGGCGGGTGTAGGTCAGGGTCGAGCGCGAGATCAGTTCGAGTGCGGCCGCAAGCCGGCCAAACAACCGGTCCGAGACCCCCTGCGGTACCAGATTAATATATCTAAGTGCCGCCGCCGCCCCCGTGCGCCATGGTGCCGTCAGGTCCATGTGATTCTGGTAGGCTTGGTACATCATTGACATTGACATCATACGCGACCGCCCTTGCCCGGTGTTGCTATGCAATATCGAAGCCAAAGCGGAGTCGAACCGCCCTCGAAATTGGCACGTAGCTTGCTGCTTGGGATACTCGGCGCTCAGGCAATGAGCAGGGGCGATATCCGCAAGGATAGGCTGGAGGCTTTGAGTCCGTGCGGTCGACGTTGAGGCGTGAGGGAAGGCTCTATGGCAACGACACTGACCATCAGCAGCAAGAACTATTCGTCATGGTCGCTGCGCGGCTGGTTGCTGGCGAAGTTCGCGGGGCTGGAATTCGAGGAGGTGATCACCGCTCCAGATGACGCGTCGGCGCGCGCGGAACTCCTGCTGCTATCGTCGTCGATCCTGGTGCCCTGCCTGCGCCACGAGGGCGCTACCGTCTGGGACACGCTGGCGATCGGCGAGTATCTCAACGAGATCATGCCGCATGCGGGTCTGTTGCCGGAAGACCGCATAAAGCGAGCACATTGCCGCTCGATCTGCGGTGAAGTCCACTCCGGATTCACGACGCTGCGGGCCTCGCTACCGGTCAATCTGAAAGGCCATTTTCCCGGCTTCAAGATTTGGTCGCGCGCGCAGGCCGATATCGACCGGGTCTGCACCATCTGGCGCGACTGCCTCGCAGCGTCCGGTGGGCCATTCCTGTTCGGTGAGCGCCGCACCATGGCGGACGCGATGTATGCGCCGGTCGTCACCCGCTTCATCACCTACGACGTCAAGCTCGAGCCGACGCTTGCGGCCTATGCCGAGACCATCATGTCGATGCCGGAGGTGCGGGAGTGGGTCGAGGCGGCCAAGGCCGAGCCCGCCGATGTCGAGGAGCTGGAGGTCGAATATTAGGCAGTACTGCCTGCCGGCTGCGCGTTCAGCGGGCTCAGGTAGGGTGCAGGTACTGCCTAAAGCTCGCGCCACGGAAGCCGCGCGCGCGTAGCGGCAGGGGAGCGGTGGTTGCGCCGCAAAAAATCACTCGACTCAAATTCAGGCTTGGTTCCAAACGCTTCGTCCGCCTGGCCAGCGATATCTGCAGAAATCGCCGCACCGCAGCGCGACTGGCGCGGATTTCGCATGGCACCAATCAAGCTGTGAACGCGACGATGCGACGCTGCCGAAAATTTGGACGCCTTGCGTAGCCGCGCTCTCGCGATCGAGAACGTTGGAGGCTTCAAATGAACCAGCATGCCGTTGTCAGCAAGTTCTCTCATGTCAAACCAGGCGATACCGTATTCAAAGGCGGGGGCCTGCGCGATTTCTTCCTCTACCGCGATCTCGGCATAGCCGATGCCACCGGCGGCCAGGTGATCTGCCATCTGGTCAAGGCCAATCCCGACTGCCCGCCCGAGGATGGCACCGGCTGGCATCGCCATGATTGCGATTTTCAGATCGTGATCATGATGAAGGGCTGGGCGCGCTTCATGTACGAAGACAAGCCGACGCTGGTGCAGGCCGGCGATGTCGTGCATCAGCGGCCGGGTATCGTGCACTACCTCTTCGATTACTCACCGGACATGGAATATCTGGAGATCGTGAGCCCGGCGGACTTCAAGACCGTCGATATGCCGCCGGCCACCGAGAAGGTGCCGTCGGTGACGCCTTGGAAGTGACCGATCATGTCGTCTCCGGAGGAATTAACTTTTGTGGTTGGCCGTTGGCTGCGGCCGCTGATTGTTCTCCTGCATGTGGTGCGCCGGCTCGGACTGGCACCGACATCTAGCCGTGAACAACAGCGTACGGCGCTTCATCACTGATTCGGACGCGCTTCGTTCCACCGGCGTTCCGAACCTTAAGGCGGTGAACTCTCCCGTTGCATTTTGGGACAGAGCGGGTGCGAGAGGGATGAGCCTTCGTCCCTCTCGCAAGCTTTGCTTCGGTGTGAGCGCCGCGTCTCTCGCGGAGCAGAAGCCGATAACAACTCTTCTGTGGTCTCCTAAGCTGCGCCTGTTTGCTTTACGCGAGGAAAGCGCCAGGCAATCACGGTCGCCTCGACTGTTCCGCCGGATTGGTCATTGAGCCAATGACCGTCGATAAAGCGACAGGCGAACGGCAACTGATATGTGCCGCTCTGATCTTCGCAAAGCACTTCGACGATCTCGTTCGGCGGAGGTTCGCCGTTGCCATCGAATTGCGCCAGTCGCTTTTCGCGCGTTGCCATCTGATTATTCTCCACTTTCGATGCGTGGAAACGTTTGAGTTCCCAAATGCCCCCCGCACCCCGCAATGAGTGGAGGACAACGCCGGAATGCGGTTACAGTGTGGTATCTCCGACGATGTCGCCGCGCTTTGCGCACATTGCCGTGAGCGCGTGGAGGATTTAATGAACGTTAAGATGATGATCGCCGTGTTCGTGATGCTTGTATCCAGCACACTGGCATTCACCAAAGTTAAAGCTCAGGATGTTCCGGGCATTGAGATCTGTACCGTCGAGAAGACCTGGGAGCGGCGCACGAGCTGCCTGCAGAGCAACGTCGACTTCCTGCAGAAGACGATCACGAAGCTTGTGACCGATCATCAGCAGAAGCTCGATGCCGCCAATCGCCAGATTGAAAGCCTCAAGAGTGCATCCGCGACCTTGCAGAAGCGCGTGGATGATCTGCTGGCCGCGCAGAAGAAGATGGACGAGGACTTGAAGAAGAAAGCCGATATGCCGCCGGCAAAGGACGCTGCGCCGGCGGCGAAGGAAGGCGGCAAATAGTGAGTGTCCGTCATTGCGAGCGCCAGCGAAGCAATCCATCTCACGGCTTGCTGAGACGTGGATTGCTTCGTCGCTATCGCCCCTCGCAATGACGCCTGAGTTGCCAAGCCTCCTCACGACACGCGGTACTGCTCCATCACGTCTCTGTCGGGCTCATAGCCGAGGCCGGGCCCTTGCGGCACTTCGACACTCCCGCTTGCATCGACATCGGCGCGGCCGCGCCAGAGGCAGGCGGGCCGTTTCATGTAGAAGACTTCGATGAAGCCGTCGTCCCGTATCGACATCAGGTGCAGCGTCGCCAGGAAGCCCGGTCCGAAATAGGGCGTAAGCGGTAAGAGCTCCCACGTCCGCAGTGATCAGCGGGCGCGTGCGTAGCGGATCGGCATCCAGTATTGGCGCA
>NZ_JBEGDB010000168.1:0-17361 GCF_043638955.1 Bradyrhizobium sp. 31Argb
TGACGAAACAATCCACGAGATCTTCCTAGCCGACCAGATCAGCCCTCAGTGCGTGGTCGCCGGATGACGCTCACGATAGTACGCAGTCCCTGTAGTCCAATCGCGGCTTCCGCTGTTGGCCTTCTGAAACAGACCGACCTCTCCCAAATGTTCGCTCTGAGAAGTAGACCAGACCTCTTTCCGTGGAATCCCACCGCCGGCTTATGACCCGAAGCGGCCTCCGGAACATCAAACAACTTTGCATCTGCCTGTTGCCATTTCAGAAGCGTTGGGCCGATGCGCTCGCGGGGCCGGCTATCACCATCATTCAAATTCGGTCACACGAACGGCCGCTTCCGGGTCGGCGAGGCGATATTCTCGAATGACATGTTCTAGTTTTGGTTGTGTCAAGATAAAAATGCATGTAGCTTAATTTTATTGCGCTTTCAGATGTAAAGCGGAGCGAGCTCGGGGTGGCGTCGAGCACTCAATTTGCCTTGTGCAGCTTGTTAGATCTGCGTCCGCCGCATCTCGCGGGCATCAGGCTCTGTTCTCGGCCATCGCGATGTTAGCCGTCGAATTTGATGGTGGCCCATCCAGAATGGCCAGACGACGATCGATGGCGCTGATGACCTGGCGTGAAAAAGGTCCAAGATGCGCGTAGGCCGCAATCATCGCCACCGCGATTCGTGCCGAGGACGAGTCTCGCTTGGCGCTGTTGAGGAACGTTCGCCAAAACGGATCGTGCGCTTCGGGAATGGCGGTGACGACGCGATGCACGGTCTCCAGCGCCCGCACCTTGCCACGGATGTCACCGACAGGCAGTTCCTGGCGTTGCCTCGAACGGTCGAGCATCGTCATCAATCGGTCGACACGGCTCGCATACGCGGCAGGGTGATAGACGCTCTCCAGAATTTGTCTGTAGTCCATCAGGACGTCGCGCATCGGACGCGTCGGATCGAAATTGATGCCGTCGGTGCACTGATCGCCGCCGATGGTTGGCCCCATATCATGATTGGGGTGCAGCCGACCCTCGCGGGCAAGGCGGCGTGTGAGCTGCGTGTTTGGCAAGGCATAGAGCAGGCCAACTATGCAGACGGGGATGGCTGCCTCCTCGATGAAGTCGACCATGGCGCCCGCGATCGAGACTTTCTCGCTGTCGAAGCCGACGATGAAGCCCGCGGTGACGAGCATCCCGGCGCCGTATATCCTGTGAATGCTCTCCGCGATATCGCGTCGGGTGTTCTGCTTCTTCTTGGTCGCGGCCAGGGTCGCCGGGTCCGGACTTTCGATGCCGACGAAAATGCCGAAGAAGTTGGCCGCGGCCATCATCTCCAGGAGTTCCCGATCATCGGCCAGATTGATCGAGGCTTCCGTCGAAAACTCGAACGGATAATCGTGCGCGCGTTGCCAGGCGGCGAGTTCCGGAAGAAACAGCTTGAGCGACTTCTTGTTGCCGATGAAGTTATCGTCGACGAAGTCGAGATGGCCGCGATATCCCATCTCGTAGAGCGCATCGAGCTCGGCCAGCATCTGCGGGGTGGTCTTGGTCCGCGGCACCCGCCCGTACAGTTCGATGATATCGCAAAACTCGCAAGTGAAGGGGCAGCCGCGCGAATACTGCACACCGAGATAGAGATAGTCTTCAAAGTTGAGCAGGTCGAAACGCGGCACTGGCGTCTTGGTGACGTCGGCCTGGAACTTGGGCGCTGTGAACACGCCCGATCGGGCACCACTCTCCCAAGCGGCAATGAACTCGCCAATAACACCCTCGGCCTCACCGAGCACCTGAAAGTCGGCTGCGGCATAGATGTGCGGACTGGAGGTCGGGTCGGGGCCACCGACAGCCACCGGCTTGCCCTGTGAGCGACAAAGCTCGATCAGCCGCAGCGTGTCAGCCTGTTGCGGCAACATTCCGCCGGTGAAGACGACGTCAGCCCAGGCAAGATCATCGTCCGAGAGCGACGCCGTATTGCAGTCGACCAGGCGCACCGTCCAGTGGCCCGGTAACATCGCGGCGACGGAAATCAGGCCGAGGGGAGCCGCGGGGCGGCGAACGCCCATCAACTTGCAGGATTCGCCAAAGCTCCAGAACGAGTCCGCGGCGAAGCGCGGATAGAGCATAAGCACGTTGCACGTACGCGGCGTGTCCATGTGTCCTAAGATGGCGTGTCCTAAGATGGCCCATGTCTCGGTCCATCCCCTTACGAGACGAACCTAGCCCCGGCAAGGGCGTACTGGAGCTAAGCTGATGATTCTTACGGGTGCAACAACCGGCTCCGGAGCCAGCAACTGCTACGATCCTTTTTCCAAGGACGTGGCAGAAATGGCACGCAATTGAGCGATTTTTGTGTTCGCGCAGGAGTGATACAGCAGCTCTTGAGACTCAATTTTGGAACTCGCACTCTCCTGCGGCAATCTGCCGTCCACGGTCCGCTTCGCGGAGCATAATGCATGACCGACCTTACCTTGGCGAACGGCAATGTACGACTTGCCGCATCAGTCGATGGCCCGATGGATGCGGTGCCTGTCTTGTTCCTGCATGGGGCAAGCGTAAGTCGTGATACGTGGGACGAAACCAGGCAACGATTGATCGATCGATATTGCGTTTGGACGCTCGATTTTCGTGGTCACGGCCACTCCGATCGCGCGCCGAACTATGACCTTGCGGGTTACATCTCCGATGCCGAGACTGCTCTGGCCGCGATAGGCCGTCCGGCAATCGTCGTTGGGCATTCGCTGGGCGCGTGCGTGGCCGGTGTGCTCAGCCAAACCAATCCGAACATTCGGGCCGTATTCCTTGAGGACCCCCCGTGGTTCCTGGGACGTCTGGAGGAATGGAGCAACTCGATATTCTCGAAGTTGTTCTCACTCTTGCTGTTGCGGCTGACGAAATGGCAGCAGGAGCCTCCGCCGTTCACAACCTATGTCGAGTTTCTTTCCAATGGGCCTAACCGCTTGGGAGGTGTCGTCAAGGACCACATATCGGCCCGCCATTTGCTCAGCCACGCTTCCGCGATACAGCGCGTCGACCCGCGTTGTCTTCGTGATGACTGCTTGAAAGAGGCGTTGTCATCGATATCAACCGAGCGACCGTTCTTGTGCCCAGCAAAGCTCGTTCGAGGCGAGGAACGGTTCGGAGGAGCATTTTCGGATGAACACGCCGGCAGTCTGCTGGCGACCAATCCCCATCTTGAAGTTGTCCAATACAAACAGTGCGGCCATCATCCGCATCGCATGCTGGGGTTTGAACAGCGGTTCTTTGATGATCTTGAGGACTTCATTGCGAAGACCTGAACGGCGGTAGCGACAGTCGATCGCAAGCGCCGCCGTGCGGCACGCCACTAGGCCAACGCCTTTTGGCGACGCACCATTTCAGCAATCCAGACGGGCGCGTAAGGCGGCGTACAGCCCGGCGACGCCGGATAGTCGACGAGAACCTGGAGCTTTTCGCCAATGCCGATGGCGCGAGGGCGGTATTTGCGGTGACGGATGCCAATCTCGGCAAGGCAGTGGTTCATCGACCACTGCTTGGGTGCAGGCGCATCCTTCATCTCCATCTCGATTTGGTCCAGCAGGCCATCCAAATCCAACCCATCAGCACGCGTGATCACGCGATCAGTCGTTAAGCTCCAGCCGGCCCGTCCGACCAGATCCGTGCCGTCCTTCCAGCGTAGACGCAGCTCTTCAGCGTGCTTCCCAGGCTTGACGATGTTGGTGATAAACCAGTCCAGGAGCTTTGGCGCGCGAATGTCGTGGATCATCGCGTCGAGCTCATCGGCGGAGAAGGCTTTTGGCCTGGCGATCAGGGTCGCCAGCAGCCGTGCAGCCGTGTCACCGGTGGCCCAGAGCTCTTTTGCCAGCTCATGCTGGGTCTTCACGCGCTTGGCGACCGCACGCACTGCAGACAGATTGACGCCATGATCGTCGCCGCGTTCTTCATTGGCTGCGCGCAGCTTTGGATCTTCCAGCAAGGCCAGTTCGGCCATGACGTCGGTAGCTGCGGACATGCAGTTCCTCCATGATCGCCTAAGCATAAGTAATTCTCGGACGCAGACCTATATAACAGGTTGTGGTCGCCGACGACCAGAGAGCCGCGAACCACCCTCGAAATACCCGCTCTACAGTCGACGAGAGCGCAGTTTCGGACAGACTTGGTTGGAGGTTCCCTCCGATTCTCGACAGGTCGCAGCGATGCTGCGCATAACCGCTTCAGGTTCGCCCATTCAGCCCACCTGCGCTCATGAACCTTTAGCCAATAGGCAGAGACGTACCAACAGATGATTGTGCCTGCTGCCCGGCCTCCTCCCTCACCCGGGGCGCGCTGGCGGTTTTTCTTTCTACCTCGGCAGGAGAAAATTCGGTCCTATTGTCAGCGGCCTCACATTTCGTTCCAGACCGGCCGGGCTATCAAGCTTGAGGGGATCAGTCGGCAGGCAGATCGTGGTCGGAGCATGGTAATTCAGTTCGGCTAGCCGCCAACCAGAGGGTGGGTGGTGCCCAATGCAGCAGATTGCGGACTGGCTCGATAAGCTTGGGCTTGGGCAATACGCGAAGCGTTTTGCCGAGAACGGGATCGATATTGGCATCCTTCCCGAACTGAAAGATGAGGACTTCGATAGGCTCGGAGTCCTGCTCGGCCATCGCCGTAAAATGCTCCGTGCGGTCGCCGAACTCGATCAAGCCGAACTCATCACCGGCTCGGCGCATCGGCACGACGCCGAGAGACGCCATCTCACCGTTATGTTCTGCGACCTGGTAGGCTCGACTGCGCTCTCGGCGCGCCTCGATCCCGAGGACATGTGGGAGGTGATCAGGGCCTACCGGGCCGCCTGCGCGAGGGTCATTGCCGCCTATGACGGCATGATCGCCAGGTTCGTTGGCGATGGAATCCTCGCCTATTTCGGTTATCCCCGCGCACACGAGGATGACGCGGAGCGCGCAGTGCGAGCGGGCCTCGATATCATCGCCGCAATGGGAAAGCTCGAAACGCGCGTGGAAGAACGGGTCGAAGTGCGGATCGCGATCTCGACCGGGCTTGTGGTGGTCGGCGACCTCATCAGCGGAGGTGCGTCGGAGGAGCAGGCGATGGTCGGTGATACACCGAACCTCGCTGCCCGGCTCCAGAGCCTGGCGGAGCCGGGGGTGGTTGTGGTTTCTGCTTCAACGCGCCGGCTGCTCGGCGATCTCTTCACTTTTCGCAATGTCGGCGACCGCGAGGTCAAGGGAATCTCCGATCCCATCGCGGTCTGGGCGGTCGAAGGTGCAGCGGCATCGGAGAGCCGTTTCGAGGCGGTGCGCACGGCGCGCTCGATTGGCTTTGTCGGCCGCAAGGCAGAAATCGAATTCGTGCTCTCGCGCCAGCAACTGGCATGGCAGGGCCAGGGTCAAGTGGTGTTGATTTCCGGTGAGGCCGGAATCGGCAAATCGCGCCTTGTGGCAACGCTGGCCGAGAGCCTCGCGCTGGGGTCGCACCGCCGGGTGCGGTATCAGTGCTCGCCTTACCATACCAACAGTGCGCTTCATCCCTTCATCGCTCAGCTCGAGCGGGCAGCCGGCATCACGTCACAGGACACACCCGGGCAAACGCTCGACAAGCTTGAGGCAATGCTGGCGCTCGGAACGCGGCAGGTGGCGAGTGTGACGCCGCTTATTGCCGCGCTTCTGTCGATCGCAACCGGCGAGCGCTATCCGCCGCTCGGCTTGACTCCAGCGCAGCAGCGGCGACAGACATTCGCTGCGCTCCTCGACCAGCTTGAGGGCTTGGCACGGCAGCAACCTGTGCTGATTGTCTGCGAGGATATGCATTGGGCTGATGCCACGACGCTCGAGCTGTACGACCTCGCGGTCGATCGGATCAGGGGACTGCCAATCCTCGTGCTCATGACATTCCGGCCCGAGTTCGAGCCGCCTTGGGCGGGCCTTGCCAATGTCAGCCTGCTGCGGCTCGATCGGCTTGACCGGCAGGACACGCGCGCACTGGTCGAGCAGGTGGCTGTCGGTCGACAGATGCCGCGCGAAATGATGACGCAGATCATCAACAAGACGGATGGCATCCCGCTCTTCGTCGAGGAATTGACCAAGATGGTGCTGGAGTCCGGACTGCTCGTGGAAGAAGCCGGGCGCTATCGCCTCGATAGTCCGCTACCGCCACTCGCCATTCCCGCGACGCTGCACGACTCGCTCATGGCGCGGCTCGACCGGCTGGCGCCGGTCAAGGAGGTTGCCCAGATCGGCGCAGCCATTGGCCGCGACTTCTCATACACGCTGCTGCGATGCGTAGCGGGGCGGGATGAGCTGACGCTGAGCGCCGCGCTGGCGCAGCTCGAACAGGCCGAGCTGCTGTTGCGCCGCGGGACGCCGCCCGACGCCAGCTATAGCTTCAAGCATGCACTCGTGCAGGAAGCGGCTTACGAGAGCTTGCTCAAGAGCCGCCGGCAACTGCTGCATAAGCACATTGGCGATGTCCTTCGCGATCAGTTTCCGAGCATGGCCGAGACCGAGCCGGAAGTCGTGGCATACCACTTTACCCAAGCGGGCTTGAGCGGGGCAGCCCTTGAGTGGTGGCGCAAGGCGGGCCAGCAGGCGTTGAAACGCTCGGCCTATTCCGAGGCGATCGCACATCTCGGCAAGGCCGTTGCCATTGCCGATGAACTGCCTGCCGAGCCTGATCGGATGATGAGCAGGCTCCATCTTCAAATCGCATATGGCCGTGCGTTGCGGGGCAGCCTTGGGCACAGCGCTCCCGAGACGGTGGCCGCATGGACGCGCGCCCGACAGTTCGCGGCTGACACAAATGATCCGGCTGAACTCGCGCCGATCCATTCGGGCTTGTTCAATGCGTGCCTCACTCACGGCGAGATCGCGCCGATGCGGGAGTTGGCGGATGCGATCATTGGTGCCGCCGATCGACGGCCGGAGTCGCCGATAGCCGCCATTGTCGCACACTGGACCAGTGGGGTGACCTGCTGGTTCGCCGGCGAGTACTTGAACGCAAGAATGCATCTCGAACAGGCACTCGCGATCTATGGTGCCGAGCCGGATCCCGCGACGTTCAGGGCGTCCGCGCTCGATCTGCCGTTCGTTATCATGAGGTTTCTTGCCCTGGTGCTTTGGCCGCTTGGAGCGATCGATCGCGCGCGCCGGCTCGCTGCAGAAGCGGTGAGTGGTTCAGGTGAAAAACGAGCGCTTGCTCAAGCCAATGCGCTCGTTCATCGGGCTGTTTTCGACGGACTATGCGGGGGCATGCTGGAGCAAACCGAGACAATCCTGGCCTTGGGTCTGGCGCGCGACCATACGATGCCGCTGTATGTAGCGGCGGGCACTTATCTGAACGGCCTGGCAAAGTGGCGTGCAGGCGAGCGAATGGTTGGGCTCACGGAAATGCGCCGAGGCTGGACGTTGCTGCACGAGAATGATTGCTACCTCTGTGAACCGTTTTGGGGGATGCATGTTGCCGTGGCGGATGCAGAGGCGGGCCAACCCGAGGCCGGGTTGGAAACTTTGAGGGAATTGATCGGGTGGGCGCAGCAATCCGGCCAGCATTGGCTTGATGCCGAACTGCATCGCGTCCAAGGTGAACTTTTGTTGCGTCATGACGCTGCGAACCTTTCCAGTGCCGAAGATGCCTTCAACAGAGCCCTGGAAATCGCCCGACACCAACAGGCAAGGACGTTCGAGCTACGCGGCGCACTTGGACTTGCGCGCCTGCACAACACAAATGGCCGACCTGGGGCGGTATCCGCAGTGCTCGCTCCCGTCCTCGCTGAATTCGACGCGGGGTGGCAAGATCTCCCCGAAATCAAAGAAGCCGAAGGGCTGCTCAAGGATAGGCATTAGTCAGTCTGCCATTTCGTAACGCTTCTGGAAAAGGAAGAGGATGCCAGTTGGATTAGCTCACGCTGACCGAGCCAGTCGACAGCCGGATCCTGGAGGACGCTTGGCGACCTGAGCAGGCGCTGAACCTCCACCAGCAGCCGGTGAACGGCGGCATCCTGCATCGCGACCCTGGTCAGGGCGGCGTTGTATTTGAGCCGCCTCTCCAAATCTGCCGGGCGTTCGCCGCGCGTCTCCGGATAGCCGGCTGTCAAAACGGCGATTTTGCCCCTTTGCGGACTTCGCCTTAAGGCCGCCGATGCCGGTCGACGCTCGGCAGCTCGCTTTGTCCGCGTTTGGAACCGAAACATTTTCCAGCCTGACTGATTTACTCCCGGGGCTTCGCAAGATGCGAGGCATTCATGGACCCTCTCTCGGCGAGCGACGTGTTCCTTACGATCACGATCATGTCCATCACTTTCCTGATCGAGGTCGGCTTTTTCATCTTGATTGGAATGCTCTGAAAGGAGCGCGCGCTCTGGGCAGTTAGCAGCCGATACGACGGTCTAGTCCTCTGGGAACTTGATGGTTGAGACCGGCCATCTTCCATCATGACCTTCGATCGAAATCCGAAGCCCGTGCAGTTCATCCAGCCAAACGTTCTCGACCGTGCCTGCCTTTCCGTCGGTAAGGACGACGGCGCTGCCGATCAATTCGGATTGCGCCGCACCATACTCACTCAAAATTCTTGACGCACGGAGCTTCACCGATGGCATTGCTCGTCCTGTTCGGCCGAGCCGGGTGTGCTGTCCCAAGGCGGCTCAACGCAGACGTTTGTCCCAGCGCTCAACATCGGGAATGATTGATGGCGACTGCTCTTCCAATTCGCGGAGCCGGTCGATTTGTGTTCTAAGGCGCCCCGGTAGTTCCGGCTCTTCCTTCAGTAATGCGCGCAGTCTCTCCCCAATCTCTTGAACGATTGCTCGGCTGTGTCCGTGGTCTATGTCAATGCGGTTGCGCATAGCGCGGCCTCATTCGGGCGAGAAAAAGCACCAGCATCGGAGACCCAGCGCGCCTACCCCTCCGGCAGTTCTCCCGCGTGCAAACGCGGCTGGCAATTTTGAACGGAACCGGAGACCGCCGCTTTTGGCTATCTGCGCGAGCGCTTCTTTTAGAACAGCGGTCCCCGCAGCAGGAACCTTTGGCTATCCCGCGACATGCGCCATGTAGTTAACGGCGAGCGACGGTCTCGTGCTTCTAAAGTCTTGACCGGAGCTTTCGTTCCCTGACTTCTGATCGGACGCCGTTCGGACGGTGGAACCATTTCAGAGAATGTCCGGTTAGTCCGTAGGGCCGATGGAGGAAACATCGCCATGAGGATCAAATATTTTGTTGCAATTGCGATAGCCGCCTTTGCCGCTGGTACTGGACTGGCGGTCCATTCTGTCGGCTCGCTGCCGCCCGAAAAGCAGTCCCCGCCTGCCGCCGCCCAATTGGCGACCCAGTTAGCTGAGTCCGTGGATCCGTTCTTGGTTCGATCCGGCGGCTGACGGCTGGCGTAACTCAAAACGCCGGCGCTGCCAAAGTCATGGGGGATCGCACCCGTTCGGCAGAGCGATCGGCCCGTCGAATTCACGGCCGAAGCCCACGCGCAGCGATACTTAGCGCCTCGTCCAGCAATGCTGTAACACCTTTGCCTCACATCCCATGGTGCTCGCATCCATACATCGCGTTGCTCGTCCGTCGGATTGAACGCGAGAATAGGTCCGCTGCTTCTGCCTGCCGCAACGTCGCGTCCAGTATTTCCGATATTGGGCCCATAGCCGACCCGGCCACTCGAGCCGTCGGCGTCCGCTTTCAGATCTAAAGCGGAACGAGCTTGCGCAGTCCCTATCGTCGGCGTTTGACCCATTGCGGTTTTGGCGTTCCGTTTCGAGGCGACGCGCACTAGAATTCTGCTGGTGCTCATTCAAAGGCGACGTAGATGCCGGTCGGGGTTCCCTCGCGTGCTCTTGCTTGTTTCGAAATAGCAGCAGTTTCGGCGCTCTGTGCGTTTCACGTCGTGCGTGCAGCTTCGCCGGCGCCAGACAGCGCGTCTCTCAGAGAGACGGCGATGACGTGGAGTACGCTCAAGTACGAGACCGATGCGGAGAACGGATTTCTCAGCGGGTCCCTCGACAAGAACACGATCGTCGATCGCACGTTCAGGGCTCACGTGCTCGAGAATCGATATCTGAAGGTAACACTCGTGCCCGAATTCGGCGGGCGCATTCTTTCCATCATTTACAAGCCGACCGGCCACGAACAACTCTATCGCACGGATGTCGGCGTGCCCTACGGGATCAAGGCCGGAAATTTCTACTACGACTGGCTGATGGTATACGGCGGCATCTTCCCTACATTCCCGGATCCCGAGCACGGCAAGACGTGGCCGAAGCCGTGGGCTTTTGAAGTCGTGAAGGAGAGCGCCGACGAAGTGACGGTCGCGATGTCGCTTAAGGACAATTTCGACTATTCCGCCCGGCCTGACAAATTCAGAAGCTCAACCGGCATCGAAGCGACATACTATGTCACGCTGAAGGCCGACCGCGCCGCACTCGATACGCGCATGGTGCTGAAAAATCCGCACGACAAGGTGATCCAGTACGAGTACTGGACATGCACGACGCTCGCTCCGGGATCGGAGCCGAAAAGCCCCAAAACGACCGCCGGCGCCGAAATCATCGCGCCGATCCGAACCTACAGCACGCCCGCCTGGTCGGCCAATCTGGCAGACGGCGACGAGAGCGCGGGCATGGGCAGGCGGCGCTTCGAAAAGCTGCGCTTCTTCAAGAACTGGCCGACGATGGGCATCGCCTACGCGGCACCCGATATGCAGGGCGGGAATTTCTGGGGCGTGATCAACCATGACAACGAAGAGGGAATTATCCGCATCGCGGACAACACGCTGACGCCGGGCTTGAAAATGTGGACGTGGGGATTCCACGCGTTCACCAGCGAAACCGATCCCCGCAAGGAGCCGAATGAGTGGCGACCGTACGTCGAATTATGGGCGGGCGTGTCAGACCAATTTTTCCATAGCGCTGACTTTCCCGCGCTGGGTGAGGTCTCGATTCCGGAGACCTACAGTCCGACTGTCGGCATGAGCAACGTGACGCATGCGAATGAGAATATCCTGATCAATCTCTCGGCCAAGGCGTCTGGCGTGTCTCTCCAGTTCTTCAGTATCGAACCGGCCGCCCCGCTCCGCGTAACGTTGAAACGCGGCGACACGGCACTGTTCGACGACATCGTGAAAGCCGATCCGAAAAATGGAAATCGCATTTCGGCAACGATTCTTGACGGCAGCAGCGGCGAACAGGTGAAGCTGACGATCAGGACCACGGATGGAAAAGAACTGATCGCCGCCGAGACGACAATGAATTGACTCCTTTCCTCATGCCGCGAGTTGTGGACGGAACAGCACGTCGACGCCGTAACTCGTCGCGTTGTAGGTGTTGGTCGGGAATAGGCTGCCCGATCCATACGCATACACGCCATTGCCTCCGATCGAAGCCGATGATGGTGCGGTCAACGGCCCGTTGCTGATCGCCGAGCTGAACATGTTGGGATCGGCGGAGTAGTTTCCTGAGGTGTGATAGGATGCAACATACGTCGTCTCTGCAGTGATCGTGACCGGCGCGGCGAAGTTGACCTGCTGCCAGCCGCTGGCCGTCTCGCTGGTGAAGGTGGCGGTGGCCAGCAGGGTGCCGGTGCTGCTCCAGAGATTCGCAGTATGGGTGCCGGTGTTCGATGGGCCCTTGTAGAAGCGCAGCCCGGTGATGTCACCGGCGCTGGACGACTGGAATTTGAACCCGAGCTCCACCGATTGCGGATCATTGACTGACACCACGCTCGGTGTCGGATCGGAGCCGAACAGGCTTGTGATGCTCGCGGATGCTGCGTTGACGGTCAGGGAGGCGGATGCGCTCGCCGTCCCGCCCTGGCCGTCGGAGACGGCGTAACTGAATGACGCCGGTCCCGTATAGCCGGAGGTAGGTGTGAAGGTGATGGTGTTGGTCTGAGCGTCGAAGCTTGCGGTGCCGTTGACGCCGTTGCTGACGCCCGTGATCGTCAGGGTATCGCCATCCGGATCGGTGTCGTTGGCAAGCAACGCGGAGGCTGCAATCGAGATCGGCGAGTTTTGAGTGGCGCTGAAGCCGGAGTCGTTTGCCGCGACCGGCGCCTGGTTGGCAGCGCCGCTCACCGGACTGAACAGCACGTCCACCCAGTAGTTGGTGGCGCCGTAGGTGCTGGTCGGGAACAGGTTGTCAGTGCCGTAGGTATAGACACCGTTGTTGCCGCCGGATGCGGTGAGCGGGCCGTTGACGCGCGACGTGGTGAAGTAGTTGCTGGTCGACGCGTAGCGGCCGTTGCTGTGGAAGCTTGCCACGTAAGTCGTGCCGGCGGTGATCGAGACAGGATTGCTGAAGGTCACCGTCTGCCATCCACTGCTGGTCTCGTTGGTGAATGTGGCGGTCGCCAGCAGCGTGCCGGTGCTGCTCCACAACGAACCTGTGTGGGTGCCGGTGTCACCGGCGCTCTTGTAGTATTTGATGCCGTTGATGGTGCCGGACGCAGAGGACGTGAACCGCATCCCCAGATTGACCGGGGCCGGGTCGGAATCCGAGAGAATCGCCGGCGTGTCGGAGCCTGAGAACAAGCTCACCGACGGCGGGATCACTGTCAAATTGGCTGTTGCAGTCGCGGTGCCGCCGCGCCCATCGGAGATGGCGTAGCTGAAGGACGCAGCGCCGGTGTAGCCGGCGTTCGGCGTGAAGGTGATCACATTGGTCTGGGCGTTGAAGCTGACGGTACCGTTGACGGCGCCGCTCACACCGGTGATGGTCAGCGGATCGCCATTCGGATCAGTATCATTGGCAAGCAGGGCTGACGCGGCAATGGTCAGAGCCGTATTCAGCGCGGCGTCGTAGCCGCTGTCGTTGTTCGCAACCGGCGGCTGGTTGGCTGCCTGATTCACCGTCAGACTGACCGTTGCAGTGGCCGTGCCGCCCTGTCCGTCGGCGATCGCGTAGCTGAAGGACGCGGGTCCGGTATAGCCGGCGGTCGGCGTGAAGGTGATCGTATTGGTCTGGCTGTTGAAGCTGACCGTGCCGTTGACGGCGCCGCTCGCGCCCGTGATTGCCAGTGTGCCGCCGTCCGGATCGGTATCGTTGGCAAGCAGCGCCGCCGCCGCAATCGTCAGCGCCGTGTTCTGCGTGGTGTTGTAGCCGCTGTCGTTGTTGGCAACCGGCGGCTGATTGCTGGCGCCGCCGGACGGCGCAAACACGACATCGACCCAATAGTTGGCGGCGTTATAGGAACTGGTCGGGAAGATGCCGGACGTGCTGGTGCCGCCATAGGAGTAGACACCATTGCCGCCGGCGGCAAGGCTGGAAAGCGCGGTCAACGGGCCGTTTGTGATGGCCGTGGTGAAGTAGTTGTTGGTCGCCACATAGGCGCCGGTGGTGTGATAGGACGCGACATAGGTGGTGTTGGCGTCGATCGAAACCGCTGACGGCAGCATGACGGTCTGCCAACCGCTGGCTGACGTATTGGTGAAGGTGGCGGTGGCGAGGCGAGTGCCTGTCGACGACCAGAGATCGAGGGTGTTGATGCCGGTGTCGCTCGCGCTGCGATAGAATCTGAGCGCCGTGATCTGCCCGGCGACCGAGGACGTGAACTTCATCCCGACTTCGATCTGGGATCCGTCATTGAGGTCGGTCAGAGCCGGCGTGCTTGACGCGCTGAACAGGCTGACGGGAGCCGCTCCTGGCGGTACCACGGTGAAGCTGACAGTGGCCGATGCCGTACCGCCGCGCCCATCTGAGATCGTGTAGGTGAAGCTCGCCGGACCGGTGTAGCCGGCATCGGGCGTAAAGGTGATGGTGTTGTTCTGCGGATTGGGCTGCGTGTTGAGCACGACAGTGCCGTGCGTTGCTGCACTCACGGCGATGACGCTGACCGCATCCCCATCGGGATCACTGTCGTTCCCGGTCAGGGACGACGCCGCGATCGTCAGGGCCAGATCGCGTGTCGCAATCGGTCCATCGTCGTTGGCGGCTATGGGCGCGCTGTTGGCGGCAGAAGGATTGAACATGACGTCAACCCAGAAATTCGTCGCCGCGAACGTGCTTGTCGGGAACGCGATATTGCTGCTGTAGGCATAGACGCCATTGCCACTGGCGAGAGCGGTCAGCGGACCGCTCGTCACATTGCTCAAGAAGTAGTTCACGCTGGAGGAGTAATGGCCCACGCTCGTGTGATAGGAGGCGATGTAGGTGGCTCCAGGCGTCAGCGAAATCGGGTTGGAGAAGGTCACGCTCTGCCAGCCGCTTGCGGTTTCGTTTGTGAATGTGGCGGTTGCCAGCAAGGTGCCGGTGCTGCTCCAGAGCTGGCCGGTGTGGGTGCCGATATCCTGGCTGCCCTTGTAGAAGCGGATGCCGCTTACGGTGCCGGCAACCGACGTCTGGAATCTCACGCCCAGTTCGACGGCGCTTGCATCCGTGGTGTTGACGGTATCGGGGGTGGCTGAGCCCGGAAAGAGCGAGATGTAAGTCGGAGCCGCGACGGTCACCGTGCGACCCACGGAAGGCGTTTCGAGATTGATGCTGTCGTCCACCGCGCGCGACATGATGGTGTAGGTCCCGGCGACCTGCGGAGACCAGCTATAGGACCATGTCTCGTCACCAATCGCCGGATGCCAGCTCAAGCCGCCGTCCGTCGATACTTCCACGCCGGCGATCACGCCGCCGCCGAAATCCGATGCCGTGCCGAAAATCGTGACCACGTCTCCGGCACTGATGTTTGCCAGCGCGTTGACGCTCGAGGTCGGCGCGGTCTGGTCCGTGGAGCCGGTGGAGGCGACCAAGTCCGGCTGCAGCGTTCCCGGCTGAATACCCATGTCGGCGAGCAGGTTGACCATCGACTGTTGC
Source organism: Bradyrhizobium sp. 31Argb (assembly GCF_043638955.1). Lineage (NCBI taxonomy): Bacteria > Pseudomonadati > Pseudomonadota > Alphaproteobacteria > Hyphomicrobiales > Nitrobacteraceae > Bradyrhizobium > Bradyrhizobium sp. 31Argb. The sequence continues at coordinate 14,769 of NZ_JBEGDB010000168.1, forward strand.
ACGCGCACGTCGGTGGGCGTTGGCGTCAGGTCGTGATTGTCGCTCAGACCCCAGGCCCAGTAGACCGTTCCGGCGGCGAAGACCAATGCGCGACTCGCCGCGCGATAGAGCGTCAGGTTATGGGTCGAGATGGCGCTTCCGGTCGTGTTGCCGTAGTCAAGGAGATAGGAGGTAACCGGGACTGTCGTCGAGGAGAGCCGGACGAGGCCGGCGGGATCGAATCCATTGTCGACCGCTTCGTCCCACTCATAGCCGAGATAGTTCCTGGTCAGCGTCGCTATCTGCTCCGGCTGAAGCGCCGCAACGCTGGTATTGCGCCAGAAGCGCAGATTGGCGTCGTCGTAGGGAATTGTGATGGCCTGGAGGCCGCTGCCTTGGCCGACATCATCGACCTGGAACATCTGTCCGATCAAGGCATTTTCCGGACTCCCTCCGCCGAGCGCCGGCGGGCTGAGACGGGGATCACGGAACGTTCCGGTCCACTGGTCGCTTGGATCGATCGACGCGTCTGGCGACCAGGTCTCCTTGTAGGAGATCAAGGTGCGGTACGCCGTGGCGTCGCTGCTGATGCTGTTGCCCCAGCGCGTGCGCCAATACATCTCGTTGCCGCTCCAGAACGCCAGATTCACGCCGGCATCGCGGGCCGCCTCGACATTGGCGCGCTGTTGCCCGGACCAGTACTCGTCGTGACCAGCGTCGAGATAGAGCTTGTGATTGAGGAGCAGACTGCCGTAACGGTCCGTGTCAATGCCCGACATGTAGGAGACGTCGTAGCCGTTCTGCTCCAGCCAGTAGATCGCCGCGTATTCAGCGCCGAACAGATAGTCCTGCGGACCTGCAAAGCTTCCAACGCTGCCGCGGGTGGCAATCGGCCGATTGTAGCTCACCGCGTAGGCGCGTCCGGCACCCTGACCTGTGGCAGGGCCGTTGCCGCCATAGAAATTCGCGCCGCCCCAGCCGTTATAGGCCTGCCAGGTCGTGTCGGAGGTCTGAAAGACGACATCGCTGGTGCTGCTGTCATCCCTGACGATGAACGGGATGTGATTGGCGCCTTCAACGCCGTCCTCGCGTACGAGCTTTGCGATATAGACGCCCGACACAGCATCCTCAGGAACGTCCCAGGAGGCTGAAACAGACCAATTGCCGGCATCGACCAGGCCGGTCGTGTCGTCACGAAGCGGCGCCGGCTGGTTCTGCACGCCCGTGTGCTGGATCGTGTGGACCTTTCGCGCACCCATGCCGCCATAATAGCCGAGACGGTAGATGTCGATCCGGTAGTTTGATGAATCCGTATTGATCTTGAAATCGATCTGGTTGCCACGATTCACGCTGATGTCGGTGGCAAAACCTTCGATATTCGAGCTACCGGCCCCCTCGATATCCCATTCGCTTTGCGGATTTCCCAGCTTCTGGTTCTCGAGCACGATTGGATTTGTAGAAGTCGCGGCGGCCGCGAGCGCGTTAGGTGACGCGGTTATGTTGGGCTGCCGCGCGGCAGGAGAAAGCTCTGCAGTCGTTACCGAGCCCGACAGAATTCCGATTTCACCCTTCCCCGTGCCGGTACCAGTCTCTCCGCCGCCCGGCAGCATGCCCCAACTTCTGATCGCCCCTCCGCCTGGTAGTGCATTCCAATTTGCGAGCGGCGCAACGTTCTCCAAGGACATGGAGACACTGGTAGAGGCACCCATGACCCCGGCGCGGCCGGTCAATACGAAATCTGCTCCGCCAGACACGCGGCTGCCATGCAACTGCGCCGACGCCGCATTGGCTGCTCTCTGATCGAGCAATTGTGTTGGGGCAATGAAGTAGCCGCAGCCACAAACCTGCGCGACTGCTGGAGGTGTCGAAGATCCGAAAATGTTCGGGGTCGCTGTCGAAGGCACGTGACCAAGGATGACCACAGGATTTGTCGGCGCTGGTTCTGCCGCCGCGGAGGTTGGCGTCCGGACTTCGGTCGTCAACGCTGCAAATCCGGCGTCCGAAGTTGCAGTGGATGCCGACGCCGCGGCACCTGAGGCACTCAGGCCCAGACCTTCCTGCAAATTCCGCGCGGCGAGCAGCGACAGCGACTCGTCTTCGTCTGAAGCTGACACTCGGACATTTCTTCGCAGAAGCGTGCGTGGCCACGTCTGCACTCCGAGAGCCATGCGGCCCAAACCGGACTCTTCGTATAACTGCCTCATGCTATGACACCGTCCGAAAATGTTTAATTTTCGCGAATTAAATATTAGTCGTGATTTAATTCAATTTGCTGTTGTGTCGCACCCCAGCCCTTTGCTGAACAACCAGATGTCGATCTTCGTCAAACCAAACGTGGATAGTCGTGATTTTCTAATGAGTTGAATCCGGCCGAACGTCTCTTCGCGGCATAAATAAATTTCAAATCGGGGGATATTCAATTTGCGCTTGAATGGAGCAGGCAAGGCGCCCGCATGCGAATTGCATAGCGCCGCCTGCCTGGCGGCATGCGCTGCATGGTCGCGCAACTCATCGCTGCGCGAACCAGTGCGTCTTTTGGACTAGGCCGTGTGGACAGTTACCTTATCCAGAGCAGAGTGGCGGCAATGGCGACGACGGCGAAGTAGTTTCGCGC
>NZ_JBEGDB010000169.1:0-17262 GCF_043638955.1 Bradyrhizobium sp. 31Argb
TCGTGACGAAACAATCCACGAGATCTTCCTAGCCGACCAGATCAGCCCTCAGTGCGTGGTCGCCGGATGACGCTCACTGATGATCAGCGGCAACGCGTTCGCATGCGGCGAGCGGACGTGCAGGAAATGGATGCCGAGCCCGTCGATCTCTGTCGTGAACTGCGCAAAGCGATTGAGGCGCGCTTCGCGGCTGCGCCAGTCATATTCGTCGGCCCAGTAGCGGCAGACCTCCTGGATCCAGTTCAGCGGAGCGCCCTGGCTCCAGTCTTCGACCAGCTCGGCCTCGGGCCACCGCGTCCGGCGCAATCTTGATTTGAGATCCTCGAGCACATCGTCACCGACCGATATCCGATAGGGTTGTATCGCTGTGCTCATGGCCTGCTCCTCCAAACGACACGCTCAATATCGGAGGAAAAGCAGGCTATACGCAAGTCGCACGGACAGGCAGCGGCCCTCCCCTCGGCGATTGCGCTTCGGGATCCGGGCAGGCGATCTCGACGCGGCATCCCGCGCCGGGATGAATGGTCAGCCGGAAGCCGTGCAGCTTGACGATCGCAGCCACCAGATTGAGGCCGAGGCCGACGCCAGGCGTGTTGCGCATCTTGTCGGACCGATAGAACCGTCGCAGCACCGCGTCGCGCTCCTCTGCCGTGATCCCGCTGCCGGTATCGACAATGCGGATCACGGTTTCATTGGCGTTGCGCAACAGTTCGATGTCGACCTTGCCGCCTTCCGGCGTGAACTTGATGGCGTTGTCGACGAGATTGGTGACGGCCTCGATCAACAGGTCCCGGTCGCCGCGTACGTTGAGCTCGTGCTCGGCGTGGACAGTCAGCGCGATATTCTTGTTCTCCGCGATCGGCTCGTAGATGTCGCAGACCTCCCGCAACATCTCATGCAGCGGCACGATGCCGAAGCCGGCCGACCGCCGGCTGTTCTCGATCTCGGCAAGCCGCAACAGTGCGGTGATGATCGTCAGCGACTGATCGATCCCTGCGATCGCCTTGTCCGCGACCGTCTGAAGCTGCTCCAGCGACGTTGCATGGGTGCGGCCGCGCTCGAGCGTCAGTCTTGCGCGCGTCAGCGGCGTCCTGAGATCGTGGGCGATATCGTTGCCGACGCCGGCCAGCGCGTTGATCATCGTTTCCATCTCGCCGAACATGCCGTTGACGATGACCGCGAGCTTCGAGAACGGCTCGCTGCCCTCGCTATATGGCAGCCGTTCACGCAGATCGCCCGCGATAATGCGCTGAACGCGCTGGTTGACCTCCTCGACCTGCCGCTGCGCCCGCACGCTCAGCCAGGCACCGGCCAGAAGACAGATGATGAATGCCGGCAACAATCCGAACGCGAGCGCTTCGCCGACGACATGGGAGATTTCCTTGGTCTCATCGACATTGCGTGCAATCACCAGGACGTTGCCGTTTGGCATGCGCTTTGCGATGGCGCGAACTGAGTGATCGTGATTCGGCGGGTCCACCTTCGCCGCCGTGACGCTCTGCGCCGGGGCGTCGATCTTGAGACCGGCCGGAAGACGCTCCATGTTGCCGGCCAACCTCCGCCCGTCCGATCCAAACACCCCTGCAAACTGAACGCCGCGCGAATCCTGCCGCAGATGATCTTCGATCGCGTTGAGCTGGCGCTCCATCGGCAGCGTCGCCATGAAGGCGATCTGACGGCTGAGCATGCGGTCGGTCCGCTCGATCAGATAATTGTCGATCTTCACATAGATGAAACCGAACAGCGCGATCATGAAGACGGCAAGGACGCCGGCCACCGCAAGTGCCCAGCGAAAGCTGTTCGACCGAATGAATTGCCACTGGCCCATCGCGTTCGGATGTCTCTGCATGACGTCAACGGCCATCGATCGGAGCCCGCGCAATATCTCAGGAGGCCGCACGAAGAATGAAGCCGGCACCTCGGACATTCTGGATCATCGGAGTCTCGTCCGGCCCGTCCACCTTGTGGCGCAAGCGGCCCATATGCACGTCGACCAGGTTTGTCGCCGGGACGAATTTGTAGTTCCAGACTTCTTCAAGCAGCATGGCGCGCGTCAGCAACTGGTCGCTGCGCCGCATCATGTATTCGAGCAGGCGAAATTCGCGCGGCAACAGATCGATCACCCGCTCGCCGCGCTTGGCGCTACGCTCGATCAGGTCGAGTTCGAGCTGCCCCACGCGCAGCAACGTCTCGCGCGATTCCATCGGCCGGCGCAGCAGCGCCTCTATCCGGGCGATCAGTTCCACGACCGCGAAAGGCTTGGTGAGATAATCATCGCCGCCCATGCGCAGGCCTCGCACACGGTCATCCACCGCGCCGAGCGCACTTAGCACCAGCACCGGCGTGCGAACCTGCTCCTTCCGCAAGGTCTCGATCACGCTGAGCCCATCCATTCCGGGCAACAGGCGGTCGACAATCATGGCATCAGGCCTCAGGTTGCGCGCCTTGTCGAGGCCTTCTCGACCATTGGCCGACCATTCGACCTCGAACCCGCGTTCGGCGAGTTCGGCCGTGATCTCCTCGGCGGTCTCGCCGTCATCTTCGATCAAGAGCACTTTCGTCATCAATCCGTTCTCGACAACCACCATGCCGGAGGCCCAACTGCCAACCGGGCCGCCAGGAACCGGGCGACGCCGCCAGCCCACTTCAAGTCAGGGAGTGCGCCCGCTCAGCGGCCGCCTGGTCACCGCCCTGGAGGGCAAGCGCGGTGGGGCCGCTCTTCAACCAACATAGGCTTGGCGGCGGAACCACGCCATTAAATTGCATTTTAGGGAGGGATTTTGCTGCCGATCCGGGCGGACCGGTGGAGCGATATCAGGAAACAGCCTGGGTCCTGAGAGTCACGCGGTTGCCGTCGGCCAGGTCGACCGACGGATTGAGGATCACTCTGTCGCCCGCCTTGACACCGCTGTTGATCTCCACTTGCTGGCCGAGGTCACGCACGACATTGACCTTGTGCAGGTGCACCACCCCGTTCTCGACCACGGCGACCTGCAGGCCGCCTTGATTGAAGATGATCGCATCCGCAGACACTTTGAAGCTCGGCGTCTTGCGCGGGATGCGCAGTTCAATCGTGCAGTAGATGCCGGGCGTAAGGGCACCGTCCGGGTTCGGGATATCGATCTCGGTCAACAGCGTTCGCGAACCCGGTTGCAGCGCATCGGCGATCCGCGTCACCTTGCCGGGGAAGGTGCGGTCGGGCAGTTCCGGAACGTGCACGATGGCATCGATCCCCGCACGCACTCCGAACGCCGCATCCTGCGGAACAAACACCTGGGTACGGATGACATTGCTCTGCATGATCGTGAACATGAACGTGCCGCTGGTCGCATCCGCCTGCAGCAGGCTGCCGACATCGACATTGCGCTGGGTGATCACCCCGTCAAACGGGGCAACGACGTGCTGGTAGATCTTCTGCTGATGCAACACTTGCACCTGCGCTTCCTCAGCGACCACATTGGCCTGCGCGACCGAGACCGCGGCCTCCTGCGCCTTCAACGTCTGGGAGTCGATCGTTCCCTGCTGCGCGGTGAGCCAGCCCTTCTCCACCAGCGGCTTATCGCGGTCCCACGTCACCTTGGCCAGTTCCCTGTTGGCCTGCGCCTGCTGCAGCGCCGACCTGAGCTGCCCGAGCGTCGCCTCGGCCTGCGCGATTTGATGGTCGAGTTCCGGCGCAACGATCTCCGCCAGCAATTGCCCTTCCTTGACATGATCACCGATATCAACCTCGCGCTTGGCGATATAGCCGCTGGCGCGCGCGAAGATGTTGGCGGAGGCAAAAGCCGAGGTGGTTGCCGGCAGGTTCACGACGTCGATCCCGTCGCTGGGCTCGACGGTCGCCACACGAACGCCCGGGACGAGATCGCGACGTTGCTCGGCGGTGGCCATAGTCTGGCGGTACTGTGCGTAGTGGCTCCAGGCTCCGGACGCCAGCGCGGCCGCCCCGATCAGCCCCAGGGCCACGCCCGCAGTCCGGCCAATCCAGCGCCTCGAACGGCCATGCCGCACCGGCGCCGGATCGCGCTCACGATCCACTTCGGGCGTCGGCTCAACCTTCAAAGGCCGATTGAAATTCATTCCAGCACCTCGTCGAAAACGCCATGATGTTTCTTGCCGTCGTTACCCTTGCGCAGCATGGCAAACAGATAGGGCACCACCAGCAACGTCGTCGGCGTCGCAAACAGCAAGCCGCCGATCACCGCGCGCGCAAGCGCGGCATTCTGCTCTTCGCCGGCGGCTCCGATCGCCATCGGGATCATGCCCACGATCATTGCGGCCGCGGTCATCAGCACCGGCCGGATTCTGGTATGCCCGGCCTCGATCGCGGCCTCGAAGGCAGTCTTTCCGGCGAGCTGCTGCTCGCGGGCGAAAGTCACCAGCAGGATCGAGTTGGCTGACGCCACACCCACCGCCATGATCGCTCCCATCAGCGACGGCACGTTCAAGGTCGTGCTGGTCACGAACAGCATGGTGAGGATGCCGCAGAGCGTCGCGGGCAAGGCCAGGATGACGACGAAGGGATCACCGAAGTTCTGATAGTTCACCACCATCAGCATGTAGACAAAGACCGCGGCAAACAGCAGGCCGATGCCGAGATTGATGAACGAGCTGTTCATGCTGTCGATCTGGCCGATCACCTGGATCGAATTGCCGGGCTTGAGCTGCTTCTGCAGATCCCCGACAATATGGCTGATCTGGCTCGCGACGCTGCCGAGGTCACGGCCTTGCGTGCTGGCATAGATCTCGTAGACCGGCTGAATATTGGCCTGGTTGGCGTTGGTCGGGACGCTGCCGCGTCTGAACGTGGCGACGTTGCTGAGCAGGCCGGGCACGGGTGTGTCGGTCAGCGACGCCAGCGACGTCGAAACCGGCGTGTTGCCGAGATCGCTGACGGACGAAATCCTGCTCTCGGGCGTCTGTACTGCAAAGTAGTATGGAATGCCGGAACTGGGGTCGGTCCAGAAGTTCGGCTGCACCTGCTCGGACGAACTCAGGCTGACATTGAGATTGGTAGCGATCGTGTTGGCGTTCAGGCCGAGTTGGGCCGCGCGGGTGCGATCGATATCGGCATAGAACGCGGGCGCGTTCACTTCCTGCTGCAGATGCGCATCCACCACGCCGGGGATATCGGCGAGACGCTGCCGCAGTTCCTGTGCGACACGCAGATTATTGTCCTTGTCGTAGCCGACCGTGCGGACGTCGATCTGCGCCGGCAGTCCGAAATTGAGGATCTGCGTCACGATATCCGCCGCCTGGAAGTAGAACGTGTCCTCCGGGAAGGCCTTGGGCAACTCCTCGCGCAGCTTACGCACATAGTCGGCGGTCGGCGCGTGGCCCTCCTTGAGCGCCACCAGGATCACGCCGTCATTGACGCCGATGGTCGAGCCGTCGCTGAAGGCGAGATTATACGGCCGTGCCGGCAGTCCGATATTATCGACGATCAGCTCGCGCTGATCGGCCGGAATGACTTCGCGGATCTTGTTCTCGACCTGCTGAAAGATACGTTCCGTCCCCTCGATCCTGGTCCCGGCCGGCGCACGGACATGAAGTTGGATCTGTCCGCCATCGATCGCCGGAAAGAAGTCGCGGCCGACCATCGGAAACATCGCGCCGCCCAGCAGCAAGACAAGTCCCATGCCGATCGGGATGATGAAGCGATGCTCCAGCAATCCGGTAAGCCAGCGCGAATAGGCATGGCGTATGGCCTCAAAGCCGCGTTCGAACGCGGCATGGAAGCGGGCGAACAAGCCGGCCGTAACCGCCCCCGGCTCGCCGTGATGTTCGCCCTTAAGCAGAAGGCCGATCACGATCGGCGTCAGCGTTCGGGAAAGCCCGTAGGACGCCAGCATCGCAAACACGACGGCAAGCCCGAGCGGCGTGAACAGGTACTTTGCCGGCCCATCCAGGAACACCACGGAGGTGAAGACGCAGCTAATCGCAAGCGTCGAGACCAAGGTCGGCACGGCAATGCCTGCGGCGCCGTGCAGCGTCGCCTGCGGCAGCGGCATCCCCTCCTCGGTAAGCAGCCGATGGGTGTTCTCGATCGTAACCGTCGAGTCGTCCACGAGAATGCCGACCGCGAGCGCCAGTCCGCCGAGCGTCATCGTGTTCAAGGTTTCGCCGAGGAAATAAAGCACGATCAGCGAAGCCAGGATCAAGAGCGGGATCGAGATCATGACCACCACGGTCGAGCGCCACGATCCAAGGAACAGCAGGATCATCAGCGCCGTCAGCGCCGCGGCGATCGCGCCCTCGCGCAGCACGCCCGTGACCGACTCCTTCACGAACACCGACTGATCGAACAGTTCATTGATCTGCATACCCTGAGGTGCCGCGGCGCGCGCGGTCTGCAACGCCTGGTGCACGGCATTGACCACGGAGAGCGTGGAGGCATTGCCGTTCTTGATGATGCTGAGCAGCACCGAGCGCCGGCCATTCTGCCGCACGACATTCTGCTGCACCAGCCAACCGTCATGCACCTGTCCGACATCCTTGACGAACACCGTCGCGCCGTTCACCACCTTGATCGGAATGTTGTTGAGGTCGTCGATGCTCGGCGGCGTCGCATTGGTGCGGATGGCATATTGCGTCTTGCCGAACTTCGCCGTGCCTGCCGGCAATGTCAGGTTCTGGGTGTTGACGGCGTTCACCACGTCGAGCGGCGTCAATCCCTTGGCGAGCAGCTTTTCCGGATCGATATCGACCATGATCTGGCGGTACTTGCCGCCCGCCGGCGTCGGCAGCGTGATGCCGGGGATCGGCGCCAATTGCTGACGGATACGATAGATGCCGTAGTCGTAGAGCTGCTGCTCACTGAGCGTGTCGGAACTCAGGCTGATCTGCAGCACCGGAACGCTTGAGGCATTGAACTGCACCACCACCGGCGGCTGGATCCCCGGCGGCATCAACGCACGGATCGAGTTGGTCGCGGCTACAATCTGGGAAATCGCGAGGTCGAGATTGACGTCGGGCTGGAAGTAGATCTTCTGCACCGACAGCCCCGCCATGGTCTGGGCTTCGATGTTTCGGATGCCGTTGACGTTGGAGCTGATCGAATACTGGCTGTAGGTGGTGACGCGCTGCTCCATCTCGGGCGTGCTCAGCCCGGTGTAGCTCCAGATCACCGTCACCACGGGGATGTTGATTTCCGGAAAGATGTCCGTCGGCATCTTGTAGCTGACGACGGCACCCAGAAACAGGATCAGCGCAGCGACCACATAGAATGTATGTGGAAACCGCAGAGCGAAGCGAACGATACCCATAATCGGTCCTTAACCGCGCGCCGCCCTGCTGGTCCTTACGCAACCCGGCAGCGCGCCTATTTCAATTGCACCTGCACGACGTGACCGGGCTTTTCCGGAACGCCCTCCGCGATCACCACGTAACGTCGCTGAATTTTGTCTTCGCCACGCCCCATACTCCGGCGAGATGCAAGAGCCGATATCCTCATTGTCTCCATCCCCTATTGCATATGCATTGTATGGTTAGACATCGCGTCCGGTGAGTGCATGGCAGGCATCGTATCCGGCAGTGGCGCAGGCGCAGTACCTGGCTGTGTCGGCGCCGCAACCGACGGCGGCAACTCCTGGCCAACCGCAAGCCGCATCGCCGCGATCTCCTGCTGCTGAGTTACGACGATTTCCTGCGCGAGACGGCGAAGCTGCTCGTTATGGCCGTAGCGAAGGACGGCCTTCGCCATATCGATCGCGCCTTGATGGTGCGGGACCATCATGGCGACGAAATCACGGTCGACATCGCCGGTCGGCTTGATCGTCATGTCCGCCATCATCTTGTTCATGGCGGCATCGTTTTCCGAAAGGAAGGGCTGCTCGCCGGCATAGTCTGGGCGATCGGCCACATATTGTACCGCCCCGCGAACGTGATACGCCCTGGTGGGATTCTGGGCCAAGACGAACGACGTCGCCGCGACCGAGGCTGTCGTCGCAATTGAGATCACGCGTTTGCGAACGAAAGAACGTGACAGCACAATCATCCATACCTCCAAGCAAAATCTGCCGCTGCGTGGAGCGACCCACGGCCCGACCTCTTCCGTTTCCGAATACCTCTAGTGGGTAGTCCGCCCGAACAAGCCCAAAGACGTCGCGTCGCCGACGCCTCTCAAAGGTGGCGGTCGAACATCCCATTCTCAACTAAAAAACGATTTAGGTATCGACGGCGCCGATTGGATGTCGGATCGACGTGTTTGGCATCAACAAGCTGCTACGATCAGCCAACATTCGGTGATGAAGCGGATCGCAGCACTCAAGATCCGGTGAGCCGGCCAGGGCTTTTCTCCTCACGCGATGAGGCCGCGTCGAAAATCGCGCGAGCCAACTCTTGATCGAGCTATGCGCAGAAGGCTGATCTGTTCATTCAATTGTGACTGCGGACCCTCGCGCTGTGATGACGAGCGTCCGTCTTCCTATGCGTCAGAACTGGCTGACCGGACGATCGCACATCGCAGCGCCTGTCGTTTCAGGCCATGCGCGGCAGATTTGTTGCGTTGATTTCAACGACGTCAGAGAAAAGACGATGCCAGAGCCGGGCTCTCTGCGAGCGCATGCGCGGTATACTCCAGCGCGCTCCTGACCTGCGCTCGATTGACGGGGCCGCCGAGGCATATCCTGACTGCCTCGGGCGGCGATCCGTTGACGACGAATGCATCGCTTGCGACGACACCGATGCCGGTCGATCGCATGTGCTCGACGAATGCCGAGCGCGTCCATGGCGCGGGTAGTGGGACCCAGATGTTGAAGCTGAGCAGGTCCCCGCGATAGGAGCCTTTCGGCAATATCTCCGCTGCTAGCCTCTGCCGCGCCGACGTCTCCGTGCGGATGAACCGCAGGATTGTGTCTGCGGTGCCGTCCTCGATCCAGCGCGTCACCAGCGACACCGTGAGCGGCGAGGCCATGACTGTTGCTGCACGAAGCGCGGAGGCGAACGGCCAGGCCGAACGCGTATCGGGGACCACGACATAGGCCGCGCGTAGTCCCGCGCCGATGCATTTTGCAAGGCCCGCGACATGCCAGGTGAGATCGGGCGCAATCGCGGCAAACGGCGCGTGGCCGTGACCGTGTTCGGGGATGAAGCCATAGGCATCGTCCTCGACGATCGGCAACTTGTAGCGCCGCGCGATTGCGACGATGTCGCGCCGTCGAGAGTCTGGAATCGTCAGCGTCGTCGGATTCTGCAGCGTCGGATTGAGATAGATCGCCTTCGGCTTCAGCTTCTTGCACGCATCGGTCAAGGCCTGCGGCTCGACACCGTCGTCGTCCATCGGCAAGCCGACCAGCGTGATGCCGAGTTGCGCGGCGATCGCGCGTATCCCCGGATAGGTGATGGCCTCGCACAGCACGACCTCGCCGGGCTTTGCGAGGATCGAGAGAATGCCAAGCAACGCCGGGTGCGCGCCAGGCGACACGAAGATACGGCTCTGCGCCGGCACCAGCGCGCGCCGGCCGAGCCAACTCGACGCCGCATCCTTGTCGGCCTGGGTGCCGCCGAAACCCTGGTAGCGCAACAGCGAGACGACATCGCGTATGATGTAGTCCGCCCCCGCCTGCATCCTGGCGATCAAGTCGAGGTCATCAGGCTCGGGCGGCAGGTTCATCGAGAGGTCAACCGGCCGCGGCGGAAAGGCCTGCGCCGAACGCCGCGGGCGCGGCTTGTCGCGGACGAAAGTTCCCTGCCCGACCTTGGATTCGATCAGCCCGCGCTTCTGCGCCTCGACATAACCGCGCGCCACCGTCGTGAAGTCGATGTCGAGGCGCTTGGCCAGTTTGCGCTGCGGCGGCAATCGGTCGCCGATGACAAGTTTTCCGGCGGCGATATCATCGGCGATGGCGTCGGCAATCGCGAGATAGCGCGGCTTGTCACTGTTGGAGAGGTCGGGTCGCCAGTCGGTCATTTGCGAGATTTAGCACATGAATTCAAAATTGACCGTATATTGTTGTACGTCATCTCGCAATTAGGTCCGAAGCACTGCCATTCTTTCTGCGGCACACGACGAAGGCGCCTGCATAACAATCGAGCGCGTTGCACAGTGCTGAGAGGCAGCTTTTTCTGACGGCAGAGAAACAATCCCTACAGTCCCGTCAGATATCCAGTCAAGATTGACTGTATACATGACTGTATATTGACTGCTTTGATGATTTATCGTGCAAACAGGCATTTGGCACATCGATTGCAAATCCTGAAATCGATCCGGGAGGCCGGACGAGAGCAGGAGGTGCACAATGCCCGCAGTAACGATGCCCGCTCGCCAGAAAGGCGATTTTCTTGTCGATTATGAGGAGAAGGTTTTCGAGGACGTCAAAGCCAAGCCCGGCGAGAAGGCGCTGGTGACGTTCCACACTGTCGCGTTCGAAGGCTCGATCGGTCTCGTCAACATCCTTCAGGCGCTTCGGTTGAAGCGAAAGGGCTTTGACACCTCGATCCTGCTCTATGGTCCGGGCGTCACGCTCGGCGTCCAGCGCGGCTTTCCGAAGATCGGCGACGAAGCGTTTCCCGGCGCCCAGAACTTCAACAACCAGCTCGCAAAATTCATGGACGAAGGCGGCAACGTCTACGCCTGCCGCTTCGCCTTGCAGGCGCTGTACGGCCATGGCGAGCCGTCGCTGATCCCGGGCATCCGGCCGATCAATCCGCTCGACGTGCTGGATCTGATCCTGATCCACCGCAACGACAACGCCTTCATGCTCCACACCTGGACGCTCTGAGCCGAACCTGCGCGAGCGGACGAGGGAGGAGACAGTGACAGCGAAACGCATCGTCAAGGCTGCAGCCGTCCAGATCGCACCCGATCTGGAGACGCCGAGCGGAACCGTCGATCGGATCCTTGCGGCCATTGCGGAAGCGGCCGGCAAGGGCGTCCAGTTCGCCGTGTTTCCAGAGACGCTGGTTCCCTGGTATCCGTATTTTTCCTTCGTCCGCCCGCCGGTCCTGAGCGGGGCCGAACACATCCAGCTCTACGACAACGCCGTCGTCGTGCCGGGTCCTGTGACCGACGCCATCGCGCAAGCCGCCAAGCGCCACGCCATGGTGATCGTGCTCGGCGTCAACGAGCGCGACCACGGCTCCCTCTATAACGCGCAGCTGGTGTTCGACGCGGACGGCACGATCGCGCTGAAGCGGCGCAAGATCACGCCGACGTTCCACGAGCGCATGATCTGGGGCCAGGGCGATGGCGCCGGACTGAAGGTGGTCGATACCGCCGTCGGCCGCGTCGGCGCGCTCGCCTGCTGGGAACACTACAATCCCCTCGCCCGCTACGCGCTGATGGCGCAACACGAGGAAATTCACGCCGCGCAATTTCCGGGCTCGCTGGTCGGACAGATCTTCGCCGACCAGATCGAAGTGACGATCCGCCACCATGCGCTCGAAAGCGGATGCTTCGTCGTCAACGCTACCGGCTGGCTCTCCGAGGAGCAGATCGCGAAGATCTCGCCGGACGAAGGCCTGCGCAAGGGCCTGCGCGGCGGCTGTATGACCGCGATCGTCTCGCCGGAAGGCAATCACCTCGTCCCGCCGCTCACCGGCGGCGAAGGAATTCTGGTCGCCGACCTCGATATGGCGCTGATCACCAAGCGCAAGCGGATGATGGACTCGGTCGGCCATTATGCCCGCCCCGAACTCCTGTCGCTTCTGCTCAACGACCAGCCGGCGCGTCCGATGCACGGCCTTCACCCCAATCGACTCATGCCCATTCCGGGAGATGTATCCGATGACACAGCAGATGCCGCACGAGCGCCTCAAGGCGATGCCGACCGAGGAGTTGATCAACGAGTTGCAGTCCTTCGGAGTACGCCTCGCTGATCCCAGGAACGGCGGCATCAGCCGCCGGGGTGGCGCCGGCCCCTCCGACCATACGCCGTTCACCATCGATGGCTCCACCGTGATGGTGCCGGTCCATAATGCGCCGGCGTTCGAGAGCCCGTACCTCGTCGAGCGCCCGGATGCCGCCGGCCGCAGCCGCATCTCGCGCGACGGCATCGTACTCGCCGACGTCTCGTTCCCGCTGCGGCCGAAATTCTACGAGCTCAGCACCGCCGACGGTATCCCCTATTCCAAGATCGCGACATTGCATGGGCGTGACGTGCTCGCGACCACCGTGCTGCAGACCTGTATCCGCTATCAGAGCCGCACCAAGACCTGCCAGTTCTGCGCGATCGGCCAGTCGCTCGCGGCCGACCGCACGGTCGAGCGCAAGACGCCGGCGCAGCTTGCCGAAGTCGCCAAGGCGGCCGTCGAACTCGACGGCGTCCGCCACATGGTGATGACCACGGGCACGCCGCGCACCTCCGATCGCGGCGCGGCGATCCTTGCCGAGAGCGCCGCGGCCGTCAAAGCAGCCGTCGACCTGCCGATCCAGGCGCAATGCGAGCCGCCGGACGACTTCGCCTGGTTCGGCCGCATGAAGGATGCCGGTGTCGATGCCCTCGGCATGCATCTGGAGGTCATTGGCGCCGACGTGCGGCAACGGATCATGCCGGGCAAGGCCCAGGTCTCCATCGACGACTATTTCGAAGCCTTCGCGGCGGCGGTGCCGGTGTTCGGCTGCGGCCAGGTCTCGACCTATATCCTCGCCGGTCTCGGCGACAGCCCCGCCAAAATTCTCGCCACCTCGCAGCGACTGATCGACATCGGCGTCTATCCATTCGTCGTTCCCTTCGTGCCGATCGCCGGCACTCCATTGGAGAGCCATCCGACACCACCTCCTTCGTTCATGCACGACATCCTGCGTCCGCTTGCGGACATGCTCCTGGCCGGGAACTTGCGGGCTTCCGACATCAAGGCGGGCTGCGGCAAGTGCGGCGCCTGCTCGGCGCTATCGACCTACGAACGGAGGGCCATCGCATGATCTTCGAATCCTTCAAGCCGTTCATTGCGCCGGAATTCCAGGTGAAGTTCGCAACCGAAGCCTGGGAGAAGGCTGCGGCCGCTGCGCTCCGCCGCCGGGTGTTTTGCGAGGAGCAGCACATCTTCGCCGATGATGACCGCGATGCGATCGACGACTTCGCCATTCCGCTCGTGGCGGTGTCGCTGCTTGGTGTCGCAGAGGACGACGTCGTCGGCACCGTGCGTATTCACCCTGATGACCATGAGCCTGATGTCTGGTGGGGATCGCGGCTCGCAGTTGCGAGGAGCTATCGCCGGCTGAGCGCGGTCGGCGCTGGCCTGATCCGGCTTGCGGTGTCGTCGGCACACGCGCGCGGCTGCCGACGCTTCCTCGCCAATGTGCAGAGCCAGAATGCGCTTCTGTTCCAGCACATGCACTGGCGATCGCTCGGCGAGTTCGAGCTGCACGGCCGCGCACATCACCGCATGGAGGCCGATCTCGATCACTATCCGCCATTCCGCACTCCTGAGACCGGCTTCCTCTCGCTGGCGAAACTGGCGGCCTGATCATGCTCTCCGGCGTCGCCATCGATCTGCTTGCGGAACGGCTTCGGCAGAGCCGCGGCATCGCCGCCAAGGCCGACATCGCCGCGGTGGCCTCCGCGCTCGAGCTGTCGGGCGATCAGGCAATCCCGGTCGGCGATGACTGCGCCGCGATCGCGGATGGTGACGGCTACCTCCTGTTTGCCATCGAAGGTTTCATGAACGAATTCGTCGCCGCCGATCCCTGGTTCGCCGGCTGGTGCGGCGCAATGGTCAACATCTCCGATGTCGCGGCGATGGGCGGACGGCCGACCGCGATCGTCAATGCAATCTGGTCCGACGGCGCGGATAACGCGGCGCCAATCCTCGCCGGATTGAAGGCAGCGGCGAAGGCGTTCGGCGTCCCCGTCATCGGCGGCCACACCAATGTCCGCAGCACCCAGAGCCAGTTCGCCGTCGCGATCCTCGGCCGCGCCGCCCGGCTGCTCACGAGTTTCGATGCGATGCCAGGCGACAAGCTCGTTGCCGCGATCGATCTGCGCGGCCGATACCGCGAACCGTTCGCGAACTGGGAAGCGGCAACCGACGCACCGCCGGAACGGCTGCGCGGCGACATCGCGATCCTGCCGTCGCTTGCCGAGTCCGGGCTTGCGTGCGCCGCCAAGGACATCAGCCAGGGCGGTATCGTCGGCACCGCTGCGATGCTCGCCGAGTGCTCGCAGGTGGCGCTCGCCCTCGATCTCGACGCGATACCGATTCCGGACGGCGTTCCGCTCGAACGCTGGCTGCAGACCTTTCCGAGCTTCGGCTACCTGCTGTCGGTCAAGCCGGAACATATCGACGAAGCGCTCGCCCGCTTCCGCCAGCGCGGCATCGCCGCTGCGTCTGTCGGCGACGTGATGGCCGGAACCACGGTCGACATTCGCGCAGGCTCCGACCGCGCCACGGTGTGGGATTTCGAACGGCAGCCCTTGATCGGCTGCGGCCCCTCCCGGCCTCCCGTTCAGCGGAGCGTCGCATGACCGCTTCATCCGCCCGGCTCCGCATCGCGATCCTGACCCACTCGACCAATGCGCGCGGCGGCGTGGTGCACGCGCTCGAACTCGCCGACGCCCTGACGAGGCTCGGCCATGTCGCCGTCGTGCATGCGCCCGATCGCACCGGCAAGGGCTTCTTCCGTTCCAGTCTCGCGCCGACCGTATCGGTGCCGGCGTCGGCTGTCTCTGATGACGTCACGTCGATGGTGGAAACGCGCATCGCGGACTATGTGCGGCATTTCGACGATCCCGCACATCGCCAATTCGATGTCTACCACGCCCAAGACGGCATCTCCGGCAATGCGCTGGCGACGCTGAAGCAGCGCGGGCTGATCCAGGGTTACGTCCGCACCGTCCATCATGTCGACGACTTCCGCGACGTGCGGTTGCGTCAACTCGACCAGCGCTCGATCGTTCTCGCCGATCAGCTCTTCGTCGTCAGCCGGATGTGGCAGGAGCGGCTGAGGATCGAACTGGCCTGCACGTCGACCTTGGTCGGCAACGCCGTCGACACCAGCCGCTACTCGCCCGCCTCCAATCCCATCGATAGCGCACTGCGCCCCCGGCTCGGCCTTCGCGAGGGACCGGTGCTGCTGGCGATCGGAGGCATCGAGCGGCGCAAGAATACCCATGCGATCCTCGATGCCTTCTGTCAGGTCCATGCCGTCCACCGCTCCGCACAGCTCGTGATCGCCGGCGGCGCTTCGCTGCTCGACCATGGCGCCTACCAGCAGCAGTTTCGGCTGCGACTGCAGGATGCAGGCCTGCCGGCAAATGCGGTGATCGAGACCGGGCCGCTGGCCGATGCCGAAATGCCATCGCTCTATCGGCTTTCGGATGCCCTGGCCTTTCCGTCGCTGCGCGAGGGCTTTGGCCTCGTCGTGCTTGAAGCGATGGCGAGCGGCGTTCCCGTGATCGTCTCGCATATCCCGCCTTTCACCGAATATCTCGGCGACGATGACGTCGCCTGGTGCGATCCACATCATGCAGGCTCGATCGCCAATGCCATCATCAGCGCGCTGTCCGAGCCGCTTCGCTCCCGCCTCGCCGCGAACGGACGTAACGTCGCCGAACGTCACGATTGGAGCCGCACCGCCGAGGCGCACCTTCCGGCCTATCACCGCATGAGCGAGGTGCACTATGCCTGAAATGCGTTTCCATGTGCGCTGGCCGGATGAAAGCATCGAAGCCTGCTACTCGCCGTCGCTCGTCATCAAGGACCACCTCACTGTCGGCACGACCTACCCGCTCGCCGATTTCCGGGAACGCAGCCGCATTGCGCTGACGATCGCAGCGGAGCGCGTCCGCGAGAAATACGGCTTCTTCTGCACGCGCGCCCTCGGCCAGCTTGCCCGGATCGAGGAGAAGGCCAGCCGGTTCGAGGCCACGCCGGGGGCCTCCGTCACCATCGTTTCGTTCGAAGACTAACAGGAGTTCATGATGTCTGATCTCGACTCTTACTACCCGGTCGTCGTGATCGGCGGCGGACAGGCTGGCCTTGCGATGAGCGCGCAACTCAGCCGGCACGATATCGACCACGTGGTGCTGGAGAAGAACAGCATCGCCCATTCCTGGAAGACGCAGCGCTGGGACGCGTTCTGCCTGGTGACGCCGAACTGGCAGTGCCAGCTTCCCGGTTTTCCCTATGCCGGCAACGATCCGCACGGCTTCATGCTACGTGAGGAGATCGTCGCCTATATCGAGGATTTCGCGAAGCACATCGCGGCGCCGGTCCGTGAAGGCGTTGCGGTCGTCAGGCTGTGGCAGACAGATGGAAGATTCCTGCTCGAGACGACCGCGGGCGAGATCGCCGCTGATAGCGTCGTGCTCGCGGTGAGCGGATATCACGTCCCAAGGATTCCGGAGTTCGCGGAGCGGCTGGACCCGGCCATCACGCAGATCCATTCTTCCGCCTACCGCAATCCGGACCAGTTGCCATCGGGTGAGATCTTCGTCGTCGGCAGTGGCCAGTCCGGCTGCCAGATCGCCGAGGACCTGCATCTGGCCGGCCGCAAGGTTCATCTCGCGGTGGGCAGTGCGCCGCGCTGTCCTCGCTTCTACCGCGGCCGCGACGCCGTCGACTGGCTCGATGATCTCGGCCAGTACGATCTGCCGGTGGATCAGCATCCACTGCGGGAAAAGGTTCGCAAGAACGCCAACCACTATCTCACCGGCCGCGACGGCGGCCGCGACATCGACCTGCGCAAGTTTGCGCTCGAAGGCATGAAACTCTACGGGCGCCTGAAGGACGCGCGCGGCACCACGTTGCGGCTCGGCGACGATCTGAAGACCAACCTCGACAATGCCGATCGCGTCTACAACGGCATCTGCAGCCTGATCGACGACCACATCGCAAGGGGCGGGATCGATGCGCCGCTGACGCCGCACTATGCGCCGGTGTGGTCGCCCGCCACGACTCCGACGGAGCTCGACCTTGCGGCAGTCGGCATCACCAGCATCATCTGGACCACCGGCTTTCGTTCGGACTGGTCGTGGGTCGATTTGCCGCTGTTCGACGGCGCAAGTTATCCCACGCACAAGCGCGGCATCACCTCGGTCGATGGCGCCTATGTGATCGGATTGCCCTGGCTTTACACCTGGGGTTCGGGCCGGTTCATCGGCATCGGACGCGACACCGGGTTCGTGGCGGACCACATCGTCGGCCGCCGGAACGCGGTGCAGGAGAATGCAACTCGCGCAGACGGACGCATGCTTGCGCTTGATGCGGCGGGTTAAGCGCCAATCACACCGACGTCGTTCCTGCGAAAGCAGGGACCCATATGTGGACGGCCCCCGTGGCACAAGAGCTTTTGAGGTGATCGGATCGCTGCATCCATATGTCCGG
>NZ_JBEGDB010000016.1:0-57240 GCF_043638955.1 Bradyrhizobium sp. 31Argb
GGACATATGGATGCAGCGATCCGATCACCTCAAAAGCTCTTGTGCCACGGGGGCCGTCCACATATGGGTCCCGGGTCAAGCCCGGGACGACATCGTAATTGTGGAGGCGCCGTCGTTGCAATCGCCGCTCAGCTCTCCTTGTTGTCCGCGCCCTCGACGAAATCCACCGGCGTCTCTTTCTTGACGCTCGCACCAAGCAGCGTGGCATCCCAATTGGTCAGGCGGATGCAGCCATGGGATTCCGATTTGCTGATCTTCGAGGGTTCGGGCGAACCATGGATTCCGTAACCTTCGCCCGAAAGCCCGATCCAGTATGATCCGACCGGATTGTTCGGGCCGGGCTTGATGATGAACGGCCGCTTGGCGTGCACGCCCTTGAACCTATAGGCCGGGTTGTAGCGGTAATAGGGATTGGCGTCGGACGAGATCACCTTGAGCGTGCCGCTCGGCGTCGGCTTGTCCTGGCTGCCGACGGTTGCCGGAAAGAACGCAACCAGCGCGCCGCCGCCGTCGAAGGCCTTGACGGTCTGCCGCGACTTGTCGACCTCGATCCGGGCCACGCTCAGCTTGAGCCGGGGATCGCGACCGTTGACGACAAAAATGGTCTCGCCGGCCCGGTCGAACTTCTTGCCAGGATTAAGCTGGGCGAGCAGCCCCTCGCTCATGTGGAATCTCTCCGCAAGCGCCTCGCGCGCGCTTTTGTAGCCGAGCGCCGGCAGCGATTTCATCGCCTCCAGCCTGGCGGGAATTCTCCTGACAAACGGTCCTTTCACATCCTTCTGGGAGATCGTGTAGCTCGTGATGACGTCGCCCTGATTGGTCTCGTTCAGCTTCGCCCAGATCTCCGGGGTGAGCGTCTTCTGAAACGTCAGGCCCTTGGCTTCCGCGAACGCCTGCAGCGCCTTGCGCGTATTCTCGGCGAACTTGCCGTCGATCTCTCCGGGCGAAAACAGCGCGCGCTCGAGCAGCACCTGGGCCTTGATGATTGTCGCGTCGGCCTTGTCCTCGGCCGCGGGGCGAGCCCGGTACCCGGCATTGTTGATCGCGGCCACATCGAGGCCGGCAGCGAACGCCGGCCCTGACAGCCAGCACGCAAACAACGCTGCGGCGAACAGGCGAGCCATTGCCGATCCTCCACCCAGAGCATGATCCGGAAAAGTGGAAACCGGTTTTCCGAAAAGATCGTGCTCAAACAAAGAGATGAGATCATGATCCGATTTCGTTCAATCGGATCATGATCTGGATATTTGCAACAATGATCGTCGAGCCCGCGGGTTCCGTCGCGGGAGGCCCAGGCGGCAGCCTATTTCGACCGCTGCACGGCCGGTTTCTCCGCCGCCCGCTTGGCGTCGCTCAGATTGTGCGCGGTGTTGATCAGCGCGATATGGGTCAGCGCCTGCGGGAAATTGCCGGTCTGGCGGCCGGCGATGGCGTCGAACTCTTCGGCCAGCAGGCCGAGGTCATTGGCGATCGCGATGACGCGATCGAACAGCGTTTGGGCCTTCCCGACCTCGCCCGCGAGCACATAGGCATCGGCGAGCCAAAGCGTGCAGGCAAGGAAGGCGCCTTCGATCGGCTGCTTCTCGTCGGAGACTTCGCGCGGATCGTGCCGCATCACGAAGCCGTCGCGGATCAGGTATTGCTCGGTCGCCGCCAGCGTGCCGAGGATCCGCGGATCGTTCGGCGGCAGGAACCCAACCGCCGGCAGTAGCAGGACGCTGGCGTCCAGCAGTTTCGAACCATAGGATTCGACGAACGAATTGAGCTCGATGTCGAATCCTTTGGCACAGACGTCGCGGTGGATGGTCTCGCGCAGCACCAGCCATTTGTCGAGCGGCGCCTTGAGGCCGAATTGTGCGACGCTCTTGATGCCGCGGTCGAAGGCGACCCAGGTCATCACTTTTGAGAAGACATAGTGCCTGCCCTCGCCGCGACGCTCCCAGATGCCGTTGTCCGGCCGGTCCCACTCTTCCGCAAGGTGTTCGAGCACGGTGCATTCCAGCGACCAGCTCCGCTCGTCGAGCTGCAGCTTCGCCACGCGCGACTGATGGAAGGCGTCGATCAACTCGCCATAGACGTCGAGCTGCAACTGCGCATGCGCCGCATTGCCGATACGAACCGGCTGCGCGCCCTCATAGCCGGGCAGCCAGAGCGCTTCCCATTCCAGAAGCCGCCGCTGGCCCATGATGCCGTACATGATCTGCATGTTGGCCGGCGATCCCGCGGCGGCGCGCAACAGCCAATTGTGCCAGGCGAGCGCTTCCTCGGTATAGCCCGAGTTCATCAGCGCCAGCAGCGTGAAGGTCGCGTCCCGCAGCCAGCAATAGCGGTAGTCCCAGTTGCGCTGGCCGCCGTTTCTCCGGCAGCGAGGTCGTGGGCGCCGCAACGATGCCGCCGGTCGGCGCGAAGGTCAGCGCCTTCAGCGTGATCAGCGAGCGCAGCACGAGGTTGCGGGCAAACCCCTCATAGGTGCAGCGGTTCGACCATTCAGTCCAGAACGCCTCGGTGTCCTGCAAGGCCTGCGCGGGATCGATCGGCCCCGGAACCGGCAGATGCGAGGGTCCATAGGTCATCACGAAAGGCACGGTCTCGCCTTCGCCGACCGTGAATTCGGCCACCGTAGTCATGTTCTGTCCGCGGGTCTGGACCGGCGAGCGGAGCACGATCATGTCCTGCCCGGCGATCGCCAGCAGCGCCGATCCGTCCTCGCTCTTCTTGACCCAGGGAATATCAGTGCCCAATCCGAAACGGATGATCAGCTCCATCTGCAGCTTGACGCACCCCTTCACGCCGCGCACCAGCCGCACGACGTCGGAAGCCTTGCCGCGCGGCGGCATGAAGTCGATCAGCTCGACGACACCGCTTGCCGTCTCGAACCGCGTCTCCAGGATCAGGGTGTTGTCGCGGTAACGGCGGGAGGTCTTGATGATGGCCTCGGCCGGCGCGATCTGCCAACGGCCATGCTTGTTGTTGCCGAGCAGTGCGGCGAAACAGGCGTCGCAATCGAAGGCGGGCCAGCACAGCCAGTCGATCGACCCGTCACGACCGACGAGTGCCGCCGTCTCGCAGTCGCCGATCAGTCCGTAATCTTCGATCCTGCAAGACACGGTGGCGACTGCTCCCTCTTTATTTATTTGAGCATGATCTTTTCGGAAAACCGGTTTCCACTTTTCCGGACCATGCTCTAGGTTGATGTGGACGACCGCTCGCGGGTGGCGTTCTTCAGCGCTTCGACATCGATGGCGGAGGCGATGTGCTCGATCGACACCGGCAGCCGCCGCCGCCAGTTCGGATGTTCGTCGACGGTGCCGGGAATGTTGGGCTGGTCGACCAGGCCGAGCAAATCCTCCAGCGAGATCGTCAGCAGGCGGGACCGGGTCCGGGAGAGGAAAGCGGCCACCGAATAAAGATCATGGCGGTCGACGCCGTTCCGGCGCAGCACCTCGTCCAGCATGCCCAGCGCACGCCAGCGCGCCTCGTCGCTTTCGCCCGGATCGATCCCGAGCGAACGCTTCAGCTTCAAGTCGCTGAACGAGCGCCAGCCGGCATAGGTCGCAAGATCATGGGTGTTGAAGGTGACGAGCGCATTGGCGGCGTAACGGTCGATGCCGCGAAACGCCCCGCTGTCGTCGCGCTCGAACATCATCACCAGATAGGACCAGATGCCCCAGTCGTTCATCTGCTCGCGAAAACCTTCCGGCACGGTGCCGAGATCCTCGCCGATCACGACGCAGCGATGCGCCACGCTCTCCTGCGCGGTCGCGGCGAGCAGCGCCTCGAACGGCATCTGCACATAAGCGCCGTTCTCCGGGCCGAAGCCTTGCGGCACCAGATAAAGCCGCTTCAAGCCGAGCACATGGTCGAGCCTGATCGCGCCGGCATGGCGCATCGAGGCGCGCAGCATTTGCCGATACGGCTCGAAGGAACGCATTTCGAGGCCGGCGGCGTTGAAGCCGGCAAGTCCCCAATCCTGCCCGGCGGTGTTGAGCGGGTCCGGCGGCGCGCCGACACCGAGCAGGCGCGAGATCGCCCCCTGCTCGTTCCAGGCATCGAAACCGTCGGACTGCACGCCGACGGCGACATCGAGATAAAGCCCGACCTTCATGCCGAGCTGGTGCGCCAGCGCCTTGCATGCCGCAAGCTGCCGGTCAGCGTTCCATTGCACGAATTCGACGAACTCAATCTCGCCGAAATCGGCGCCCTTGCGCAGGCGGCTGCACTTGCCATCGTCCGGCCGCCGCCATTCCTCCGGCCATTCCCACCAGGGCTGATTGAACTTTTTCCGCAAAACCTCGAAACAGGCGAAGCGCGACAATAGCGGCCCGCGCTCGGTCCTGAAGCGTTCGAAGTCCTGCCGCCGCTCGAGTGTCGGGCTCGCCTTGAAGTTGGCGAATGCGGAGCGCAGCGCCTGCCATTTTGACGCCGCAACCGCACGATAGTCGACGATGTCCCCGGCGCGCAGTTGTGCGAGCTTGTCCTTCGCGCTGGGGTCGGCGCGGAATTCCGGCAGCTTCTCAACATCGACATAGAGCGCGTTGAGGAACAGCCGGCTGTTCGGCGAATAGGGGCTACAATCACTGGGGCGGTCATCGAACAGCGCATGCAGCGGGTTAAGTCCGACACCACCGGCACCCAATTGATGGGCGAGTTCGATCAAGCCCCGCAGGTCGGTGAAATCGCCCATTCCCCAATTGCGCGCGGAACGCACGCTGTAGAGCTGAACCGCGAGCAGCCAGCAGCGGGCGAAATCGCCGCCAAAGGCGCGTTCCGGTGCGACAATCAGCGGCAGCTCTTCGGTCGATCCGGCAGCGTCGTTCAGGCGGAGCTGGTACACCCCGACCGGCAAATCCCGCGGCCAGGATATCGTCCGGTCGCCCGCCTCACCCTTCGCCATCATTTTGCCACCGGCGGAAATCGTCCATCCGACCGGCAACTTGGCGTCCGTCGAAAGCTCCGATGGCGCGGGGCGACCGCGCCGCACGACAACAGGCTGTTCGATCCACCGGCGCGGCTCGCGCGGCGGCAAGGCGTCGAGGATCGTTTTCAACGCAGCCGCGTCTGTCACACGGCGGTGGCCCTGACCGTCGATATATTCGGTCGTAATTCCGAGGTCTCTGGCTTTGGCGTAGGGGTCCATTCGGCACGCGCTTTGCACGCAACCCAGCAAGCGCGGGTCACGAAATTATGTAGATGCAGGAAGGGGATAGATGATGTTTAACTCGCTGTCCTCCCAGCCGTTCCATGGGAACCAATGTCCCATGAGCGGCTTTCTATATCAGTCCGGAGCGTATCCTTCACGCAACGGGGGCGTCATTTCCTTGTCAATGGCGGCATCACCGTGAACAAAACTGCTCAAACTGTCGAGAGTGCCGCCGGCACTTTTCATATCGAAGACGTCTATCCGCTGATCGACGGCGGCCGTTTCCCCGTGAAACGCATCGCGGGGGAGCGCGTGGAGGTCTGGGCCGACGTCTACCGCGACGGGCATGATATCGTCGCCGCCGAACTGATCTGGCGCGGCGAGCTCGACCACGAGTGGCGGCGCGAGCCGATGACCATGCATGGCAACGACCGCTGGTTTGGCTCCTTCGTCCCCGACACACCCGGCCGCTATTTCTATGCGATCGAGGCCTGGACCGACGAATTCGCCACCTGGCGCCACGGCTTTGAGCTGAAGCAGAAGGCCGGCACTGATGTGACACTCGATGCCATCGAAGGCGCGGGCATGCTGACCAAGGCGCAGGCCGGCGGACGAGCGGCTGCGGCCGTCATCCTCAAGCAGTGCGAGACCTACCTCCAGACCGGCGATCCGGCGCCGCTGCTCACACCCGAATTGCAGGACGCGATGGCCGAAAGCCAGTCGCGGCCCGACCTGACGCGCTCACAGCTTTTCCCGTTCGTCGCCGACCGGCCGCGGGCACGCTTCGGCTCCTGGTATGAGATGGTTCCACGCAGCCAGGGCAAGGTGGCCGGCCAGCACGGCACCTTCCGCGACTGCATCGATCGGTTGCCCGACATCGCGGCGATGGGGTTCGACGTCGTCTACTTCACGCCGATCCACCCGATCGGCAAGATCAACCGCAAGGGACCCAACAATGCGGTGACCGCCAAGGACGGCGATCCCGGCAGCCCCTACGCGATCGGCTCGGCCGAAGGCGGTCATGACGCCATCCATCCGGAATTGGGGACGCTGCAGGATTTCCGCGCCTTTGTCCTGGCATGCAAAGAACACAACATGGAAGTCGCGCTCGACTTCGCGGTGCAATGTTCGCTGGACCATCCCTGGCTGAAGGAACATCCGCAATGGTTCAAGAAGCGCCCCGACGGTTCGATGCGCTATGCGGAGAATCCGCCGAAGAAATATGAGGACATCGTCAACCCGGATTTCGGCTGCGAGGATTCAGGCTCGCTGTGGAACGCGCTGCGGGACGTGATCCTGTTCTGGGTCGACCAGGGCGTGAAGATCTTCCGCGTCGACAATCCCCACACCAAGCCGTTCCCGTTCTGGGAATGGCTGATCCACCAGGTGCAGTTGCACCATCCCGACGTGATCTTCCTTGCCGAGGCCTTCACGCGGCCGAAGCTGATGAAGGGTTTGGCAAAACTCGGCTTCACCCAGTCCTACACCTACTTCACCTGGCGCACCCAGCGCTGGGAGCTGGAGCAATACCTGATCGAGCTGACCGGCTATCCCGAACACGACTTCTACCGGCCGAACTTCTTCGTCAACACGCCCGACATCCTGCCCTTCCATCTGCAGGGCGGCGAGCCCTGGATGTTCAAGTCCCGCGTGGCGCTGGCGGCGACGCTGTCCGGCACCTACGGCATCTACAACGGCTTCGAATTGCTGGAGCACGTGCCGATCCCCGGGCGGGAGGAATATCTCGATTCCGAGAAATACGAGATCAAGGTGCGTGACTGGGACCAGCCCGGCAACATCAAGCCCTATATCCGCGACCTCAACCTGGCGCGCCGCGCCAACGCAGCGCTGCAGCAGACCAGCAATCTGCGTTTCCTGCCCATCGAGGACAGTAATGTGATCGGGTTCGTCAAGGAAGCCGTCGATGGGAGCAACACGGTTGCGGTCGCGATTGCACTGTCGCGCGACGCCCATGAAGTCTGGCTGCCGCTCGGCGACGTCCAGCTAGGTGCCGGCGACGAGCGCCGCCATGTCTCCGCGGTCGAGAACCTCATCACCGGCGAACGCTACGCACTCGACTGGGGCGGCATCCGGGTGCGGATTGATCCGATGCGCGATCCGGCGGTGCTGTTCCGCTGCCTGGCCTGAAGGGGCGGTGCCATGAACGTGCTTTCAGCGGTCGAGACGAAGGAACTGGTGGCCACCGAGACGGCGGACGAACTCTGGTACAAGGACGCCATCATCTACCAGCTCCACGTCAAGGCCTTCGCCGACAGCAACAACGACGGCATCGGCGATTTCGCAGGGCTGACCGAGAAGCTTGGTTATCTGCAGGATCTCGGCGTCACCACGCTGTGGCTGTTGCCGTTCTATCCGTCCCCCGGACGCGACGACGGCTACGACATCGCCGACTACGGCGACATCAATCCCGATTTCGGGACGATGAAGGACTTCAAGCGCTTCATCCATGAAGCCAAGAAGCGCGGCCTACGCGTCATCACCGAGCTCGTCATCAACCATACCTCCGACCAGCACGCCTGGTTCAAGCGCGCGCGCCGCAGCCATCCCGGCTCGAGCGCGCGCAACTGGTATGTCTGGAGCGACACCGACCAGAGATACCAGGGCACGCGGATCATCTTCACCGATACCGAGAAGTCGAACTGGACCTGGGACCCGGAAGCGGGTCAGTTCTACTGGCACCGCTTCTTCTCGCACCAGCCGGACCTGAACTTCGACAACCCGCGCGTGGTGCGCGCCATCGTGCAGGTGATGAAGCGCTGGCTCGACACCGGCGTCGACGGATTCCGGCTCGACGCCATCCCCTATCTCTGCGAGCGCGAAGGCACCAATAACGAGAACCTCCCCGAGACGCACGCCATCATCAAATTGCTGCGGCGCGAGCTCGACACCTACGCCAAGGGCAAGGTCCTGCTCGCCGAAGCCAATCAATGGCCGGAGGACGTGCAGGAATATTTCGGCCGCGAAGACGAATGCCATATGGCGTATCACTTCCCGCTGATGCCGCGCATCTACATGGCGATCGCGCAGGAGGACCGCTTTCCGATCACCGACATCCTGCGGCAGACGCCGGATATCCCGGCCAGTTGCCAATGGGCGCTGTTCCTGCGCAACCATGACGAGCTGACGCTGGAAATGGTCACCGATGTCGAGCGCGACTATCTGTGGTCGACCTATGCCAACGATCCCCGCGCCCGCATCAATGTCGGCATTCGCCGCCGCCTCGCCCCGTTGATGGACAATGACCGGCGCAAGATCGAACTGATGAACTCGCTGCTGCTCTCGTTCCCGGGCACGCCGATCATCTATTACGGCGACGAGATCGGGATGGGCGACAACATCTATCTCGGCGACCGCAACGGCGTCCGCACGCCGATGCAATGGAGCCCGGACCGCAATGGCGGCTTCTCCCGCGCCGACCCGGCCAGACTCTACGCGCCCATGATCATGGACCCCGTCTATGGCTATGAGGCCGTGAACGTGGAAGCGCAGTCGCGCAGCCTGTCATCGCTGCTCAGCGCCACCAAGCGGCTGATCGCGGTGCGCAAGTCGACGCTGGCCTTCGGCCGCGGCTCCATGACCTTCATTCGCCCCGAGAACCGCTCGGTGCTCGCCTATGTCAGGCAGTATCAGGACGAGGTCATTCTCTGCGTCGCCAACCTGTCGCGCTCGGCGCAGGCGACCGAGCTCGACCTTTCCGCCTTCAAGGGACGCATTCCCCTGGAGATGCTCGGCCGCACGCGCTTCCCGACGATCGGCGAACTGCCCTATATGGTCACGCTGGCGCCGTATGGCTTCTACTGGTTCCAACTCCAGGAGCCCGACAAGAC
Source organism: Bradyrhizobium sp. 31Argb (assembly GCF_043638955.1). Taxonomy (NCBI): domain Bacteria; kingdom Pseudomonadati; phylum Pseudomonadota; class Alphaproteobacteria; order Hyphomicrobiales; family Nitrobacteraceae; genus Bradyrhizobium; species Bradyrhizobium sp. 31Argb. The sequence goes on from NZ_JBEGDB010000016.1 coordinate 8,989, forward strand.
CATCGCCATGCCGCGGCGCGCAGTGCCGGAATTCGAGACGCTGGTCGTGCCGCTGAATTCGACCTGGGTGTCGCTGGCGCGCGCCCGCGGCGTGTTCGAGCGCGACGTGCTGCCGGGCCACCTGTCGCGGGCGCGCTGGTATCCCGAGAGCTTGCCGAAAGCGATCCAGCCGCAGCTCGTCTCCGCCATTCCCTTCTGCGACATCGGCGACAACCGCCCCTGGCTCACTTTCTTCCAGACGACGCAGCGCAGCGCCACCTCACGCTACGTGTTGCCGATCCGGATCGAATGGGTGCGCTTCGACCGCGAGCGCTACAATCCGCGCGCACTTGCCGCGGTACGACAGGGCGCGCGCGAGGGCACGCTGCTCGACGTCGCCACCGACGAGATCTTCATCGCGCTGTTGCTGCGCAATCTGGCGCAGTCGCTGACGGTCGAGGACGAGGAGCTGGGCATCGCGCTGCGCCTCGAATTCCGCCCGACCAGCCGCTTCACGGACAAGCCGATCAAGCAGCCCCAGCGCATCCGCGCCGTGGAGACCGAGCAGTCCAACAGCACCGCGCTGGTCGACGAGGATTACGTCGTCAAGATCTATCGCAAGCTCGAGCCCGGCATCAATCCGGAGATCGAGATGGGACGCTTCCTCACCGACGTCGCAGGCTTCGCCAACACGCCGGCGCTGCTCGGCACGGTCGAGCTCGTCGAGGGCGAGAAGCGCAGCGCGATCGGCATCGTCCACGCCTTTGTCACCAACCAGGGCGAGGCATGGACCGTAACATCAGCCTATCTCGACCGCTTTGTCGAGGAGCAGCGGCTGCTCGCGACCAACCATGAGACGAAGCAAAGCGAACAGCAGATCTCCTATCTGCGCTACATGGCGCAAACGGGAAAACGGGTCGCCGAACTGCACATTGCGCTGGCGAGCAACCGCGACCTGCCCGAGTTCGTCCCGGAACCGACCAGGCCGGAAGACGTGCAGCGCTGGACCGACGACATCCTGGCCCGTGCCGATCGCGTTTTCGAGACACTGACGCAGCGGCGGGATACGCTGAAAGAGGCCGATCGCCCGCTGGTGGCCCAGTTTCTGGCGCAGCAGGATAGCTTGCCGGCCCGGCTGAAGGCGCTGCTCCCCGGGGACATCGACGGCCTCAACATCCGCCATCACGGCGACTTCCATCTCGGCCAGATGCTGATCGTCAAGGACGACATCTTCATCATCGATTTCGAGGGCGAGCCGCGACGGAGCATCACTGAGCGACGGCGCAAGGCCCCGGCGGCGCGCGATGTCGCCGGCCTGGTCCGCTCGATCGACTACTCCGTCACCGCTGCGCTCGATCGGGCGCTGAAGGTCGCCCCCGACGAGCAGGGCAAGCTCGCGCTGGCGCTCGCCGACTGGCGGGACCGGGCTACCGCAACATTCCTGGCCGCCTATCGCGAGACCATGGCGGGCCAGCCCTTGTGGCCGGCCGATCCCGAAGCCGCGGAGCGGATGCTCAACTTCTTCCTGCTTGAGAAAGCATTCTACGAGATCGAATATGAGCTGGCGCACCGGCCCGACTGGCTGCGCGTCCCGCTGACCGGGATGCTCCGCATCCTGGCGCAACAACCGCATGAGCCGCAATGACCAGATTGCCTGCTGAAGCTTACGCGATCATCGAAGGTCGCCATTCCGATCCCTTCCGCTATCTCGGGCTCCACTCCGAGGGCGACCAGAGCGTCGTGCGCGCCTTCCTGCCGGAAGCGTCCAAGGTCGAAGCGATCGGCGAGCATGGTGAGACCGCACCGCTCGCGCGCATCCATGATGCCGGCCTGTTCGCCGGCGCGCTGCCCAACGGCTCGCGGCGCTACCAGCTCCGCGCCCGCTTCGGCGACAATGTCGTCGATCTCGACGACCCCTACCGCTTCCCGCCGGTCCTCAGTGACTTCGACCTCTATCTGCTTGGCGAAGGCACCCACCAGCGCATCTATGACAAGCTCGGCGCGCATCCGATGACGCTTGACGGCGTCGACGGCATCGCGTTCGTGGTGCTGGCGCCGAACGCGCGGCGGGTCAGCGTGGTCGGCGATTTCAACTTCTGGGACGCGCGGCGGCATCCGATGCGGGTCCGCGGCGTCGGTTATTGGGAATTGTTCATCCCGCATGCCCGCTCCGGCGACCACTACAAGTTCGACATCATCGGCCCCAACGGCCAGCATCTGCCGCTGAAGTCAGATCCGATGGCGTTTGGCGCGGAGCTGCGCCCGAAGACCGCCTCGATCGTGGTCGACCTCGACCACATCCCGCGTCCACAGGCGGCGCCGTCGGGCATCAACGCCATTGGCGCGCCGATCTCGATCTACGAGGTCCATCTCGGCTCATGGCGGCGCAAGGGCAACAATGAGTGGCTGACCTATCGCGAGCTCGCCGAGCAGCTTCCCGCCTATGCGCGCGACATGGGCTTCACCCATCTCGAATTCCTGCCCGTCAGCGAGCATCCGTTCGACGGCTCCTGGGGCTATCAGCCAACAGGTCTGTTCGCGCCGACCAGCCGGTTCGGCTCGCCTGCCGACTTCGCCGCGCTCGTCGATGCCTGTCATCGCGAAGGGTTAGGGGTGCTGCTCGACTGGGTGCCCGGACACTTCCCCGACGATCCGCACGGCCTTGGCCATTTCGACGGCACCGCGCTCTATGAGCACGCCAACCCGCTGCAGGGGCGCCATCTCGACTGGGGCACGCTGATCTATAATTACGGGCGCACGGAGGTGACCAATTTCCTGGTCTCGAACGCGCTGTTCTGGCTCGACCGCTACGGCATCGACGGCCTGCGCGTCGATGCGGTCGCCTCCATGCTCTATCTCGATTACAGCCGTCCTCCGGGCGGCTGGATCCCGAACAAATATGGCGGCCGCGAGAACCTGGAGGCGATCGACTTCCTGCGCCGCTTCAACACCGAACTGTTCGGGCGCTTTCCGCAGGCCACGACCGCTGCGGAAGAATCGACCGCCTGGCCGCAGGTGTCGCGCCCGGTCGAATTCGGAGGGCTCGGCTTCGGCTACAAGTGGAACATGGGCTGGATGCACGACACCTTGCGCTACATCGGCAAGGAGCCTGTTCACCGCAAATATCACCACGGCGACATCCTGTTCGGCCTGCACTACGCCTTCTCGGAGAACTTCATCCTGCCGCTCTCGCATGACGAGGTCGTGCACGGCAAACGCTCGATCGTGGGCCGCATGCCCGGCGACGAATGGCAGCGTTTCGCGAACCTGCGCGCCTATTACAGCTTCATGTTCGGCCATCCCGGCAAGAAGCTGTTGTTCATGGGCTGCGAGTTCGGCCAGGAGCGCGAGTGGGCGCACGAACATTCGCTCGACTGGCATCTGCTCGAGCAGCCGAAATATGCCGGCGTGCAGGCGCTGATGCGCGATCTCAACCGGCTCTATCGCGCGCTGCCGGCGCTGCATGAACTGGATTGCGATCCGGCCGGCTTCGAATGGGTCATCACCGATGACGCCGACCACAACGTGTTCGCATGGATCCGCAAGGGCAACAACGCGCGTTCGCGCTGCCTGGTGGTGGTCAACTTCTCGCCGAACGTCTATCACAATTATCGCGTCCGCGTGCCCTTTGCCGGAAAATGGCGCGAGGTGCTGAATTCGGATTCCTCCCACTATGGCGGCAGCAATGTCGGCAATATCGGTGAGGTGGTTACGCTGGACGGGATCGTGCCCGAGCTCAGCCTGACCATTCCGCCGCTGGCTGCGATCTTCCTCGTACCTGAAAGCTGACGTATGCGACTGACTGGGGGAACGTCGTCCCGGCTGGGAGCAAGCTGGGACGGAAGGGGTACCAATTTTGCGTTGTTCTCCGCGAACGCGGAGAAGGTCGAGCTGTGCCTGTTCGACAGCCAGGGCCGCCGCGAACTCGAACGCATCGTGCTGCCGGAACGAACCGAGGACGTCTGGCACGGCTATCTCAACGACGTCTCGCCGGGCCAGCTCTACGGCTATCGCGTCTACGGCCCCTACGCGCCGGAGCGCGGCCACAGGTTCAATGCCAACAAGCTCCTGCTCGATCCCTATGCCAAGCGGCTCTCCGGGCGGCTGGTGTGGAGCGACGCGCATTTCGCTTACCGCACCGGCAGCGCGCGCGAGGACCTCTCCTTTGACCGCCGCGACAATGCCCGCGGTATGCCGAAGGCGGTCGTCGTCGACGAGACCTTCAACTGGGGCCGCCGCGAAATCCGTCCCCACATCCCCTGGGAAGACACGATCATCTACGAGGCGCACGTCAAGGGACTGACGCAGAAGCGCGAGGACGTCGCGCCGAACCTGCGCGGCACCTATGGCGGACTGTCCTCGCCCGCGATGATCAATCATCTCAAGCGGCTCGGCGTCACCACGATCGAACTATTGCCGATCCACGGCCTGATCGACGACCGCATCCTGGTCGAGAAGAAGCTCGTCAATTACTGGGGCTACAACACCTTCGCCTTCTTCGCGCCGGAGCCGCGCTACGCGCAGGATAATGCGCTCGATTCCTTCCGCACCACGGTGGCGCGATTGCACGATGCGGGCATCGAGGTGATGCTCGACGTCGTCTACAATCACACCGCCGAGGGCAACCATATGGGCCCGACGCTGTCATTCCGCGGTATCGACAATGCCTCCTATTACTGGCTGAAGCCGGACAATCCGCGCTACTACGACGACTTCACCGGCTGCGGCAATTCGGTCAGGCTCACCCATCCGCGCGTACTGCAGATGGTGATGGACTCGCTGCGCTATTGGGTCGAGGTCTGCCATGTCGACGGCTTCCGCTTCGATCTCGCGACCACCCTGGCGCGCGAACCGAACGGCTATGACCGCAGCGCGTCCTTCCTCACCGCGGTCAGGCAGGATCCGGTGCTCGCCACCGTCAAGCTCGTCGCCGAACCCTGGGACCTCGGCCTCGGCGGCTATCAGGTCGGCGCGTTCACCTCGCAATGGTCGGAATGGAACGACCGCTATCGCAGCGCGATGCGGCGCTATTGGAGCGGCGAAGGCAGCCTGATCGGCGAAGTCTCGCGCCGCATGACGGCGTCATCGGACTTGTTCAATCACGACAACCGCGCGACGCGCGCCAGCATCAATCACATCACCGTGCACGACGGTTTCACACTGACGGACCTCTTCAGCTATAACCAGAAGCACAACGAAGCCAACGGCGAGGAAAATCGCGACGGCTCCAACGACAACCACAGCAACAATTGCGGCGTCGAAGGCCCGACCGACGATCCTGACATCATCGCGCTGCGCCGCCAGTTGCGGAAGAACCAGCTCGCCAGCCTCTTGCTGGCGCAAGGCACGCCGCTATTGCTCGCCGGCGACGAGGTCAGCAATTCGCAAGCTGGCAACAACAATGCCTACTGCCAGGACAACGAGGTCGGCTGGGTCAATTGGGACAATTTCGGCGACGACACCGAGGACTTCACCGACTTCATCGGCCATTTGACCGGGCTGCGCCGCAGGTTCGCCCAGCTTCGCTCGCAGCGCTGGCTGGACGGCCGCCGCGCCGACGGCTCCTACGGCGTATTGTGGCTGACGCCGGCGGCGGAAGACATGAAGGAGTCCGACTGGAATTTTCCGGAGGGGCGTTTTCTCTCTTATGTGCTCGGACCGATGGAACCAGGGCACGCGCCGATCTTTATTGTGCTGAATGCCGCACCGGAAGAGATCGCGTTCAAGATGCCAGTCATGCCCGAATACAGGAATTGGCGCCAGGTGCTCAACACCACCGAGAACAAGCAGATGCCCGTTGATTTCGCATCCGGCGCCGACACCAAGGCGCCTCCCCGCTCGGTGCTCGCCTTTGCGGGCTCGGCATGAATGAGCGGCATTTTGGTCCCCTGCTGACGAAGGACGGCGCGCTGTTCCGCCTGTGGGCGCCGGCGGCCAAGCGCGTCGACGTGCTGCTCGACAAGCCGCATGCGCTGAGCCGCGGCGACGATGGCTGGTTCACCGCCGAAATTCCCGGCGTCGCGGCCGGTGCGCGCTACAAATTCCGCATCGATGACGAGATCGATGTCCCCGACCCCGCTTCCGCGTTCCAGCCCGACGACGTCTTCGGCCCGAGCGAGGTGATCGATCACGACGCTTTCCCGTGGCGCGCCACCGACTGGCGTGGGCGGCCGTGGCGTGAGGCTGTTGTCATCGAGGCGCATGTCGGCACCTTCACATCAGAGGGCACCTATCGCGCGATCATCGACAGGCTCGACCATCTCGTCGCGTGCGGCATCACCGCGCTGGAATTGATGCCGCTCGCCGATTTCGCTGGCACTCGCAACTGGGGCTATGACGGCGTCTTGTGGTACGCGCCCGACAGCGCCTATGGCCGGCCGGAGGATTTGAAGGCGCTGATCGACGCCGCCCATCAGCGCGGGCTGATGGTGATGTTAGATGTCGTCTACAATCATTTCGGCCCCGAAGGAAATTATCTCGGCCGCTATGCGCCCGACTTCTTCACCGACGCGCATACGCCCTGGGGCAGCGCGATCGATTATCGCGCCAAGCAAGTGCGCGACTTCGCGATCGGGAACGCGGTGCATTGGCTGCGCGACTACCGCTTCGACGGCCTGAGGCTCGACGCCGTCAACACCATCGTGGAGGCTGGCGAAATCCCGATCCTGCATGATCTCAGCGTCGCCGTCGGCAAGCTTGCGGCGGAGACCGGCCGGCACATCAACATGGTGCTCGAGAACAGCGATAATCGCGCCAGCCTGCTCGACGCCACCGAGGACCCGCCGCGCGGCAAATATCGCGGGCAATGGAACGACGACTATCACCACGTCTGGTACGTGATGCTGACCGGCGAGGCGCAAGGCTATTACGGCGACTACCAGCGTTCACCGCGCAGCGACCTCGCCCGGGCGCTCGCGTCCGGCTATGTCTACCAGGGCGAGGTCTCCGCCTTCTGGGGCGGCATCCGCCGTGGCGAGCCGAGCGGCGCGCTGTCGCCGACCTGCTTCGTCAACTTCCTGCAGAACCACGACCAGATCGGCAATCGCCCCTTCGGCGACCGATTAGAGAGCCTCGCCGATCCCAGGGCCATCGAGGCCGCGCTGGCGATCACGCTGCTGGCGCCGATGACGCCGATGCTGTTCATGGGCGAGGAATGGGGCTCGAAGGCGCCATTTCCGTTCTTCTGCGATTTCCACGGCGATCTCGCCAACGCCGTCCGCAAAGGAAGGCGCGAAGAATATGCCTGGGCCTACGCCAAATATGGCGACGAGGTTCCCGATCCACTGAAGCAATCGACCTTTCAATCGGCCGTGCTGGATTGGACCGAGTGCGACCGCGAGCCAGGAAGGACGCGGCTGGCGCTGGTCAGGAACCTGCTTGCGATCCGCCACCGCGAAATCACGCCGCGGCTTGCCGGCGCCAGCTTCGGCAACGCGCATGCAGACAACAGCCTGCTGACGGCACATTGGCGCATGGGCGAAGGCCGGCGGCTATCGCTGACTGCCAATCTCGGGGACCGCGAGATCGCGGCGCCAAAAGACCGGCCTGCGGGAACTTTGATCTGGGGCAGTGCGTTGGACGATAACATCCCTCCTTGGTCGGTGTGCTGGCACATCGGATAGAGAAATGCCCCCCGCGATTCCGATCGCGACCTATCGGTTGCAGCTCACCGCCGATTTCGACTTCGATGCCGCCGCCGAAGTCGTCTCCTATCTCAAGGCGCTCGGCATCACGCATCTCTATGCCTCGCCCTTCATGAAGGCGCGCAAGGGCTCGACCCACGGCTACGACATCGTCGATCACATCAAGTTCAATCCGGAACTCGGCGGCGAAGCCGGGTTCGAGCGCTTGAATGCGGCGCTGAAGCAGCACGATATCGGCTTGATCCTGGACTTCGTACCCAATCATGTGGGCGTGCATTTCGACGACAATCCCTGGTGGCTCGACGTGCTCGAGTGGGGACCCACCTCGCCGCACGCGGCCTCCTTCGACATCGACTGGGAGCAATTGCCTTACCGCGCCCGCGGCGGCGTGCTGCTGCCGATCCTCGGCTCGTCCTATGGGCAGGCGCTGGAGCGCGGCGAGATCGAGCTGCGCTACGATGCCGAAGAAGGCAGCTTCTCCGCCTGGTATTTCGAGCATCGCCTGCCGATCGCACCGGAGCGCTACGGCGAAGTGCTGCGAACGATCGTGCGCGAAGCTGATGCGGCCGAGAGCGATGCCGGCAAGGGCATCCTCGCGCTCGCGTCGCGCTATACAGGATTTCGGCATCCCAATCGAAAGGAAACACCGACCTTCAAGGCGGAACTGAAGTCGATCGCTGATGCCGCCGAGATTATCGCGCGCGGGCTATCGGCCTATCGCGCCGGCGAAGGCCGCCCGGCGCAAACGCTCGCGCTGCATCATCTGCTCGAACGCCAGCACTACAAACTGGGCCATTGGCGGCTCGCCTCCAGCGACATCAACTACCGCCGTTTCTTCGACGTCAACAACCTCGCCGGCATCCGCGTCGAGGACGCCGGCACGTTCGAGGCGATCCACGTGCTCGTGCAGCGGTTGATCGCCGAAGGCAAGCTGCAGGGATTGCGGCTCGACCATATCGACGGCCTGTGCGATCCCGCGCAATATTGCCAGCGGCTGCGCCGCCTGATCCGTCATGCGCAAGGTGGCGGCCGGCCGTTCTATCTGGTGATCGAAAAGATCCTCGGCGAGCACGAGAAGCTGCCCGCGCTTGCCGGCGTTCACGGCACCACCGGCTATGAATGGATGAACGCGATCACGCAAGCCTTGGTCGAAGGCAAGGGCCTGGAGCCGCTCGACGAGATCTGGCGGCAAATCAGCAACCGCTCGCCACGGATCGCGCCGGTGCTGAAAGAAGGAAAGCGCCGCGTGCTCGAGACGCTCTTGACCAGCGAGTTCACCGTGCTGTGGCGGCTGCTCGCGCGGATCGCGAACGGCCACTACTCGACCCGCGATTTTTCCGCCGACAGCCTGCGACAGGCGCTCGAGCTTTATGTGCTGCACTTCCCGGTCTATCGCACTTATCTCACTGCCTCCGGCCCGACGCCGCATGATCGCGCATTGATCGCCCACACGATCGAGCGGGCGCGCGCCGACTGGTTCGCCGCCGACGAAGGCATTTTCGATTTCCTCCAGGACGCGCTGACCATGGACCTGATCAAGCCCGGCCGCGCCGCCCACAGCGCGCCGCGCGTCCGGCGCTTTGCGCAGAAGGTGCAGCAGTTCACCGGGCCGATGATGGCAAAGTCATTGGAGGACACCACCTTCTACCGCTATCACCGCCTGCTCGCGCTGAACGAGGTCGGTGGCGATCCTGCCGCAAAAGCGTTGTCGATCGACGCATTTCACCAGATGATGCGCAAGCGCGCCAATGAATCGCCGCACGGCATGACCGCGACCGCGACCCACGACACCAAGCGCGGCGAGGACGCCCGTACCCGCATCATGGCGCTGGCGGAAATTCCCGGCGAGTGGACGAGCGCCGTATCGCGCTGGAAAGTCCTGAACGCGCCGCATCTTTTGGTCGACGGCGAATTTCGCGCACCGTCGGCGACCTCTGAGTACATGCTCTACCAGGCGCTGCTTGGCGCATGGCAGCCTGATGATCCCGACTTCCTCGCGCGCATGCAGGCCTATGCGCTGAAAGCCTCTCGCGAAGGCAAGCAGGAGACGAGCTGGCTCAATCCGAACCAGGCCTATGAGGCCGGGGTCAAGACGTTCCTCGAGCGCATTCTCGACCGTTCGCGTTCGGCCGAATTCCTGAACGCGCTGGAAACATTGGCGCGGCGGCTATCGCTATTGGGTGCCCTGAATTCGCTGAGCCAGCTCACGCTGAAGGCGACGCTTCCCGGCGTGCCCGACTTCTATGAGGGCACCGAGTTCTGGGATTTCTCCCTCGTCGATCCCGACAATCGCCGTCCGGTCGACTTCGCCGCACGCGCATCCGCGCTTGCCGCGCTCGACACGCCGGATTGGGGTCGGCTTGTGCAGGAATGGCCCGATGGTCGGCTGAAGCTCGCCTGGACCCGGCACCTGCTGCGGCTTCGCAGCGAACTACCGGACGTGTTCACGCAAGGCAACTATCTGCCGCTGGAGACGAGCGGACCACACCGCGATCACGTCATCGCCTTTGCGCGACAATGGGAACGCGACGCAGTCATCGTCGTCGCTGCAAAGTCCTTTGCGCCTTTCACCGAAGTCGGCCGTGTCTGGCCAAGCGCGAACGCTTTTGACGGCGCGGTCAGTATCAAGGGCTACGTCACCGATGCCGGCGAGAACGAGCTTCGGCTCTCCACGCTCTTCCGGCATTTGCCTGTTGCATCCCTCAAGGCAAAGGTCGTCGCCGCATCAAGGCCGGCACGAAAGCGCGTCCGCGCTTAGACTGAACGCATCAATTGCGTTTCGTCAGCAGCAGGCGGCCGCGATTGCGGATCGCGGTTTGCGCGACTTCGGCAAAGCGCTGCAGCAGCCAGGGCAAAGTCACTTCCACATTGACATTATCTTCGTTGACATCGACATGGCCGGTCGCGGCCTGCCCGAGCGCACGCACGCGAAAGATCATCCGATTGTCCTCCCAGCGCTCCTCGTCGACCTTGAGCACCGGCACGCTGTTCGCGGCGCGGGAGAGTCCCGTCTTCAAGCGACGCATCGCTTCCTCGCGGCCAAGGCTATGCGGAATCGAAACGACCAATGGAGCAGACATTGCAAAAATCCTCCCATGATCAACTGCATGTAGTGCCACCTCCGCCGAACAGAAGGCCGATACGTGCAGCGCAAAAGCCGGAACCTTCATGATTTAGGTTCGTTTTCCTCAAGAAGGGCAGAACGCAGCAACCAAGCCCTCCGGGCTGAGGAGAGACTTATATGTCACTTGGAACGATCATACTCATCATTCTGATCATCCTCTTGCTGGGCGGCTTCAGCGGCGTCGGCGGCGGACCGTTCTACGGCACCGGCTACTACGGCGGCGGCGGGCTTGGACTCGTGATCGTCATCCTGTTGATCCTGCTATTGCTCGGGAGGATCTGAGGCACACACGAATCCGCTGATTCGTTTCCCGTCATTGCGAGCGTAAGCGAAGCAATCCATCTCTCCGCACGTGGAGCGATGGATTGCTTCGTCGCTTCGCTCCTCGCAATGACGACTCGTAGAATCGTAGGGTGGGCACGCTTCGCTTTGCCCACCCTACTTCTTCGCCGCCAGCTTCTTCATCGCCGCCTTGATCGACGTGGCGGCATCGTCATAGCCATCCCAGGCCTTGCTCCTGGTGAGCAGCGACGGCACCGTGCGCACCGTGTATTTCTTCGGATCGAGATCGCCGCGCACCTGCGCCCAGGTCAGCGGCATCGAGACGGTGGCGCCCTCACGTGCGCGTGGCGACAGCGCGGCCACCGCGGTCGACATCCGGTCGTTGCGCAGATAGTCGAGGAAGATCTTTCCCTTGCGCAGCTTCTTCGACATGTTGAGCAGATATTGCTCGGGATCGTCATTGGCCATCCACTGGCAGATCGCCTGCGCGAACGCTTTGGCTTCTTTCCAGGTCACGCGGTCCTTCGCGCCATACAGCAACGGCGCCACGACATGCAGGCCCTTGCCGCCGGTGGTCTTGCAGAAGCTCTTGAGCCCGACCGCCGCCAGCCGCTGGCGCATGTCCTTGGCGGCCTCGATGACATCAGAAAATTCGACGTTCGGCGCGGGATCGAGGTCGAACACCAGCCGTCCCGGCGTGTCGTAGATATCGGGCGCACAATTCCAGGGATGCAGTTCGAGGCCGCCGATCTGCGCAACCGCCGCCAATCCCTCGACGCGATCGATCTGCACATAGGGCTTGCGATCACCGGAGACCTTTGCGAGCTCCAGCAGGTTCGACATGCCCTGCATCGCATGGCGCTGGAAGAACTTTTCGCCGTTGATGCCGTCGGGCGCGCGCACGATCGAGCACGGCCGGCCCTTGAGATGGGCGATCATCCATTCGCCGACCGTCTCGTAATAGCGCGCGAGATCGAGCTTGGTGACGGCCTCGCCGTCGAAGGCGTCGGGCCACAGCTCCTTGTCGGGCTTCGAGATCACGACGCCCATGACGACAGAGGATTTATCCGCCGCCGATTTCGCAGCTTTCGCCGCAACCCTGCCCGGCTTCGGTTCGGCAATCTCGGTCTTGGCCGGCTCTTCGGCCTCCACCTCCTTGGCCGGCTTGTCCTGGCGCAGTCCCTTGAACGCGGCCTGCCGGATATTGCCGCCCTCGGTCCAGCCGGCGAATTCGATCTCGGCAACGAGGTCGGGCTTCAGCCAGTGAATATCGCGGGTCTTGCGCGGCGCATTCTCGCCGCCGAACGGGCTCTCGCTGGATTCGTGCGCCTTCAGCACCGGCAGCAGCCGGCGGACCTTGTCCTGGCCGAAGCCGGTGCCGACAATGCCGACAAAGGCGAGATGATCGCCGCGATAGACGCCGGCCATCAGCGAGCGGAATTTTCCGCTGGTGGTCTTCCAGCCGCCCAGCACGACTTCGTGACCGGCACGGCATTTCGCCTTGGTCCACAGCTCGGAACGGCCGGAGCGATAGGGCGCATCCAGCTTCTTGGAGACGATGCCCTCCAGCGCCAATTTGCAGGCCGACTGCAGCACCGCATCTCCGCTGCTCTCGAAATGCTCGACATAGTGGATCAGCTTGCCCTTGCCTTTTCGTGCTTCCAGAAGCCGCTTCAGCCGCGCCTTACGCTCGGCGAGCGGCAGCGCACGCAGATCCTCATTCTCGGCGAAAAGCAGGTCGAAGGCATAGAAGATCAGATCGTCGGTCTTGCCGTCCGAGATCGCCGCCTGCAGCGTCGAGAAATCCGGTGTGCCGTCCTTGTCCAGCGCGACGATCTCGCCGTCAACAATCATATCCGGCAGCTTGCCGCCCTCTTTCGCGATCGCATCGAACTTGTCGGTCCAGTCGAGGCCCTTGCGGGTCTTGAGCGTGGCCTCGCCGTCTTCGACGCGCAATTGCACGCGGTAGCCATCGAACTTGATCTCGTGACACCAGCCCGCACCGCCGGGCGGACGGTCGACAGGCGTGCAGAGCTCTGGCGCAACGAAGTCCGGCATCGCCTCGACCTTCTTCGCCTCGATCTTCTTGGCTTTGGCGGAAGCGCGCGATTTGGATACCAGCGTTTTGGGCGCCGGCGCTTTCGTCCTCGGACGCGCCGCACTGGTCTCCTCCCGGTTGGATTGCCAGACGGCATCGGCCTTCGCCCTCGCGCGGCCATTCTTTGCCAGCATGAACGGCTTCGGCGCCCTGCCCTTGCCGGCCGCGATCTGCTCCATCGTGCGGCCTGAAGCGACCGAACGGTCCTCATCGAGGATGCTTTCTCCGTCCTCGCTGGCGTATTCGTCGCGGTGCTTGATCAGAAGCCAATTGGTGCGCTTGCCGCCGAAGCGATCGCCGCGCATCCGCACCAGCACCCAGCTTCCATGCAGCTTGCCGCCGTCCAGGGTGAACTTCAGGTCGCCCTTCTTGAACCCGGCGTCGGGATCGTCCGATTCCCAATAACCGCGATCCCACAGCATCACGGTGCCGCCGCCATACTGGCCTTCCGGAATGGTGCCTTCGAAATCGCCGTAATCGAGCGGATGGTCCTCGACTTCGACCGCAAGCCGCTTGTCGTGCGGATCGAGCGAGGGCCCCTTGGTCACCGCCCATGACTTGAAGACCCCGTCCATTTCGAGACGGAGGTCGTAATGCAGCCGCGTGGCGTCATGCTTCTGGATCACGAAGCGCCGGTGTTTGGACGGCGCGACCTTGACCTCGCCGGAGGGCTCCTCGGTCTTGGAGAAGTCGCGCTTCTTGCGGTAGGTGGACAGGTTTCTCTGCAGCACGGGTGCACCTCACGCAAATGGCCGCCGCCTTACGCGACGGTATATATATACCAGGAACCAAAACCCCTCGCATCGGTTGAAGTTCCCATACTCTGCAATATCTGGAGAATGTAATGGCTCCTCGCGCCTATTGGAAAGGCACCTTGAAGCTCTCGCTGGTGGCGTGCCCGGTGCTGCTGTATCCGGCCTCGACCTCGGTTGCGAAAACCCGCTTCCACATGATCAACAAGGAGACCGGCAACCGTTTGAAGCAGCAGATGGTAGATGCCGAGACCGGCGACGTCGTCGAAGCCGACCAGAAGGCGCGCGGCTATGAGCTCCGAAAAGGGAAATATGTCGAGATCGAACCGGAGGAGCTCGAGTCCGTCCAGATCGAGAGCAACCATACCATTGATATCGAAAGCTTCGTGCCCAGGGACGAGATCGACAAGCGCTATCTCAACCATCCTTATTACATCGCGCCCGACGGCAAGGCTGGCGTCGACGCTTTCGCTGTGATCCGCGACGCAATGAAGGACCAGGAGCGCGTGGCGCTGGCGCGCATTGTGCTGACCAACCGCGAGCACGTCATGGCGATCGAGCCGCTCGGCAAGGGCCTGCTCGGCACCACCTTGCGTTACCCTTACGAGCTGCGCGACGAGGATGATTATTTCGACGAGATCAAGACGCCGAAGATCACCAAGGACATGGTCGAGCTGGCCGGCCACATCCTCGACAGCAAGGCCGCCCATTTCGACCCTTCGAAATTCAAGGACGACTATGAGGACGCGCTGAAGGCGCTGGTGCGGCGCAAGGCGGCCGGCAAGCCGATCGAGGCTGCGGAGCCCGAGGAGCGGCCGAGCAACGTCGTCAACCTGATGGATGCGCTGAAGCAGAGTCTGAAGGGCCGCTCGGCGGCCAAGAAACGCGGCCATTCCACCTCCCGCCGCCAGGCATCGCACCGCCGCGCGCCGCGGAAAGCCCATCGCTCGACGGCACGCGCACGCAAGGCGGGGTAACGGCAATCGCCATGAAGGCGAAATAATCGTCACCACCGTCATTGCGAGCGAAGCGAAGCAATCCACTCCCACCCGACTCGCGGCGGCAATGGATTGCTTCGCTTCGCTCGCAATGACGGCGGAGCGTAAAACTATCGCTTCGCCTTCCGCTTCTTTGCGGCCTTCCGCTTCTTCGTCGTTTTCTTCTTGGAAGTTTTCTTCTTTGACGCCTTCTTCGGGACTTTCCTGCCTTTGGCGCGTGCTTCCGAAAGTCCGATCGCGATCGCCTGTTTGCGGCTCTTGACCTTGCGGCCCGACCGGCCGCTCTTCAACGTGCCGGCCTTGCGCTTCTTCATCGCGCGCGTGACGTCGCCGGATGCTTTCCTGGAATATTTTCGTGCCATTGGCGTATCTCCCGATTGAGGGAGATTAATTTCCTCATCCCGAGAAAGTTCCGCCTCTGCAACCCGCTTCAGTCCGCCGCGCGCAAGCGATAACCGATACCAGTTTCCGTCAGCACGAATTGCGGACGCTCGGGGTCGGCTTCGATCTTCTGGCGAAGCTGACGGACATAGACGCGAAGATATTGCGCGTCGGTGAGTTCGTCCCACAATTCCTTCAACAGGAAACGATGCGTCAGCACCTTGCCGGCGTGCTGCACCAGCACACGGAGCAGGTCATACTCCTTCGGCGACAGCTTCACTTCGCGATCGCCGACCTTGACGATACGGCGCACGAGGTCGACCGAGAGATCGCCGGTGCGAAACACCGGCCGCTCACCCTGCACCTGCAATTGATGGCGCAGCGCCGCGCGCAAGCGTGCCAGCAGCTCATCCATCCCGAACGGTTTGGTCAGATAGTCGTCGGCGCCGAGGTCGAGCGCTTGCACCTTGCCCGCCTCGTCGCCGCGGCTCGACAGCACCACGATCGGCACGCTTTCGTTGCGCGCGCGGATCATGCGCAGGAGGTCATGGCCCTGGATATCAGGCAGGCCGAGATCGAGGATGATCAGCGCCGGCCCCTGGGCGAGCATCTCCAGCCCGGCTTTGCCATTGGAGGCTTCGAGAATCTCGTAGCCCTGCGTGTTCAGCCCCATGCGCAGCAATTTTCGGATCGGCGGCTCGTCATCGATGACCAGGACCTTGATCGGTGTTGCATTCATGCGGCGGTATCCAGCACAGCGGTAGCCGCCGGGATCGGCAGCCGGATTGTCAACACGGCGCCGCTCCGGTCGGTGCGGTTGGCGGCCGAGATCGTGCCATGCATGGCTTCGACGAATCCGCGGGAGATCGCAAGACCGAGGCCAGTGCCGGGGCGGACATGATCGCCCTTTTGCACGCGGTAGAACTTGTCGAAGATGCTTTCGAGCTCGGCCGGCGGAATGCCGCTGCCCTCGTCCATGACCTGCAGCACGATCGCATCCCGATCCTGCCAGCCGCGGATCGAGATCGTGGTGTCGGCAGGGGCGTATTTCGCCGCGTTGTCGAGCAGGTTGAACAGCACCTGCTCGAACAGCACCGCGTCGAGCTCCAGCATCGGCAGATCGGCGGCGAGATCGAGCGAAACCTTGTGCCGCACCAGGATCTTGCCGGCGCGGCGCAGCGCGCTGCCGACGATTTCGCCGACATCATGCCGCGCCGTGTTCGGCACGATGGCGCCCGATTCGAGCTTGGTCATGTCGAGCAGATTGGCGATGAAGCGGTTCAGCCGTTCGGACTCGTCGATCACGGTCGCGATCAGATCGTGCTTCTGCGCATCCGTGAGGTTGCCGCCGAGATCGCGCATGGTCGAGGCGGCGCCGAGCACGGAAGCCAGCGGGGTCTTCAGATCATGCGAGATCGACGTCAGGAGCGCCGAGCGCAGGCGTTCGGATTCAACCGTTCGCTTGACCTTGTCCATGTCCTCGACCAGCAGCACGCGCTCGATCGCGAGCGCGCCCTGGTCGACCAGCGCATCCAGGAGCCGCCGCTGGTCCGGCGTCAGCAGCGGACCGGTCTTGTCATTGTCGATGCCGATGGCACCGATCAGTCCGCGGCCGGTCCGCATCGGCAGGAACAGGCGCTTGGCACCAGGCAGCGTGTCCGAGCCGCGACCGGCCGGCCGATCGTTGGACCAGGCCCAGTTCGCGGCCGCGAGATCGGCGTCGTCGAGCTGGTCTTCCGGCGGATAGCCGGCCTTCACCACAAGCAGCCCGTCTTCCGGCAGCAGCAGCACCACGCGCACCTTCAGCATCAGCGCGATCTGATAGGCGGTCGCCCACAGCACGTCGTCCAGCGTCGCGGTGCCCGCGAGCTTGCGGCTGAAGGCGTAAAGCCACTCGGTCATGCGCACGCGGCTGATCGCGGTATCGGCCTGCACCCGCACCCGCGCGGCGACATTGGAGACCAATAGCGCGATCAGCATGAAGAAGAAGAACGCCGCGATATTGGTCGGGTCGGTGATCGTGAAGGTGTAGACCGGCGGCAGGAAGAAGAAATTGTAGCACAGCGAAGCCACGACGCTCGCGAGCAATGACGGCCACAGGCCATAGCGCACGGCCACCACGACAACCGCGGTGAGGAACACCAGATCGACGTTCTCGACGCCGAAGCGCGGATGAACCAGCGTGGCGGCGCCGAGCCCCAGGCCGACGATCAGGAGCGAGTGCAGGTAAGGCCTGAGGTTGAACGGCTCGGTCCGCGCCGCCGTCTGCACCGCCGGCCCTCTCTCTAGGCCGGCAGGCAGATCCTCGCCGGCGATGACATGCACGCTGATGTTGCCGGAGCGCCGTACCAGCTCGTGCACCACCGAGCCGCGCAGGATCTCGAACCAGCGCGAACGCGACGATTTTCCGATCACGACATGCGTGACGTTGGTGGACTGCGCAAAATTGATCAGATCATCCGCGATATGCCGATGCACGGCGGGAATCGTCAGCGCCTCGCCGCCGAGCGATTCTGCAAGCCGCATCGTATCGGCGAGCCGGTCGCGCTGCTCGTCAGAGAGCTGCAGGCTGCGCCGGGTTTCGATGCTGATCGCGGTCCAGGGCGCGTGCAGGCGATCAGCAAGCCGCTTGGCGTAGCGCACGAGGCCGGCGGCGCGCGGATCCTCGCTGACGCAGACCAATATGCGCTCGCCCGCGGCCCAGGGACCGGCGATGGCATTGGCCTGCATGTGGTTGAGCAATTGCTCATCGACCCGCTCGGCCGTGCGCCGCAGCGCCAGTTCGCGCAGCGCGGTCAGGTTGCCGGGCGAGAAATAATGCTGAAGCGCCCGCTCCGCCTGCTTGGGCACATAGACCTTGCCCTCCTTCAATCGCTGGATCAGGTCGTCGGGCGGTAGATCGATCAGCTCGATCGCGTCGGCGCGGTCGAAGATCGAGTCGGGCACCGTCTCGCGCACCCGCACATGCGTGATCTGGGCTATGACGTCGTTGAGGCTTTCGATGTGCTGGATGTTGACGGCGGTGTAGACGTCGATGCCGTGGGAGAGCAGTTCCTCGACGTCGAGATAGCGCTTCGGATGCCGGCTGCCGGGCGCGTTGGTGTGGGCGAGTTCGTCGACGATGGCAAGCTGCGGCCGGCGCGCGATCAGCGCATCCAGGTCCATCTCCTCGAGCACTTGGTCCTTGTAGGTGATCCGCTTGCGCGGCATCACCTCGAGCCCCTGCAGCAGCGCCTCGGTCTCGGCCCGGCCGTGGGTCTCGACGAGACCTACCACGACGTCGGCGCCGCCCTTGAGCTTGGCATGCGCGCTCTGCAGCATCTCGTAGGTCTTGCCGACGCCAGGGGCGGCGCCGACGAAGATCTTCAGCCGCCCGGAAGCATCGTTCTCTCGCCGGGCGGCTTCCAATAGCGCGTCCGGCGAGGGTCGCTTCTCAAGGTCGCGATGCTCATTTGCCATAGGCCAAATATAGTCGCGTCACGCCATTCGGCCTAGCCGCCTTTATTTCGAAGCGCCATCCAGGGCGAGGTTGAGCGCCAGGACATTCACCCGCGGCTCGCCCAACACGCCGATGAAGCGGCCCTTGGTGTTGGGTTCGACGAGCTGGCGGACCTGCTGCTCCGGCAGGTTGCGCGCTTTTGCCACCCGCGGGACCTGGAAGAGCGCCGCCTCCGGCGAAATGTCGGGATCGAGGCCGCTTCCCGAGGTGGTGACGAGGTCGATCGGCACCGGCTGGGACGGATTTTCCGCCTTCAGCTTCTCGACATCCTCCTTGATCCGGTCGTTCAGCGCGTTGCTGGTCGGGCCAAGGTTGGAGCCGCCGGAATTCGCCGCGTTATAGGGCGCAGGCACGGTCTTGGAGGAATCGTTCGGATCAGGCGCCAGCGTCGCTGACGGCCGGCCGTGGAAATATTTGTCCTCCTTGAACTCCTGCCCGATCAGGGCGGAGCCGATGACCTTGCCGTCCTTCTCGATCAGGCTGCCCTGAGCCTGGGACGGAAAGATCACGCCGGCGATGGCGGTGATAGCCAATGGATAGGCGAGGCCCGTGACCGCCGTCAGCAACAGCAGAAGGACGATGGCGGGACGAATTTCTCTAAGCATGTTACGTCTCCAAAGTGTTCTCCGTCATTGCGAGGAGCGAAGCGACGAAGCAATCCATGGTTCAGCACGGGGAGAGATGGATTGCTTCGCGGAGCTTGTCATCGGGCGGCGCTACGCGCCGACCCGGTGGCTCGCAATGACGGTGTTCATTAAGCCAGGTGCAAGGCAGCGACCACTAGGTCGATCGCCTTGATGCCGATGAAGGGGATGATGATGCCCCCTAAGCCATAGATCATCAGGTTGCGGCGGAGCAGCGCGCCGGCGCCGATCGCGCGATAGGCCACGCCCTTCAGCGCCAGCGGGATCAACGCGACGATGATCAGCGCGTTGAAGATGATCGCCGACAGGATGGCGCTCTGCGGGCTCGAAAGACCCATGATATTCAGCACGCCGAGCTGCGGGTAGAACGCCAGGAACATCGCCGGGATGATCGCGAAATATTTCGCGACGTCGTTCGCGATCGAGAACGTCGTCAGCGCACCGCGCGTCATCAGGAGCTGCTTGCCGATCTCGACCACCTCAATGAGCTTGGTCGGGTTAGAGTCGAGATCGACCATGTTGCCGGCTTCGCGCGCTGCTTGCGTGCCGGTGTTCATGGCGACGCCGACGTCAGCCTGCGCGAGCGCGGGCGCGTCGTTGGTGCCGTCGCCGCACATCGCCACCAGCTTGCCCTTGGCCTGCTCGTCGCGGATCAGCTTGAGCTTATCCTCGGGGGTTGCCTGCGCCAGGAAGTCGTCGACGCCGGCTTCGGCCGCGATCGCCGCCGCAGTCATCGGATTGTCGCCGGTGATCATCACGGTGCGGATGCCCATGCGGCGCAGTTCGGCGAAACGCTCGCGGATGCCGCCCTTGACGATATCCTTGAGGTGGATGACGCCGAGCAGCCGGCCGTCCTTCGCCACGGCGAGCGGCGTGCCGCCCTCCTTGGCGATCTCGTCGGCGATGCTCTGCAGTTCGCGGGCCGCGTCGGTGTTGACGTTGGCCTGGATGGCGCGGACCGCATTGCCGCTTGACAACGACTGCGCGGTGCCGCCGCCGATATAGTTGAGGATCGCATCCACCGCGCCCTTGCGGACCGCGGACGAGCCGGCATCGATGCCGCTCATGCGGGTCTGTGCGGTGAACGGCACGAAGGTCGCGGCGAGCTCATGCATCTCGCGGCTGCGGATGCCGTATTTTTCCTTGGCCAGCACGACGATGGAACGGCCTTCCGGCGTTTCGTCGGCGAGCGAGGCGAGCTGCGCGGCATCGGCGAGTTCCTGCTCGGTGACGCCACGCACCGGACGGAACGCGGTCGCCTGGCGGTTGCCGAGCGTGATGGTGCCGGTCTTGTCGAGCAGGAGCGTGTCGACGTCGCCGGCGGCTTCCACCGCGCGGCCCGACATCGCCAGCACGTTGAAGCGCACCAGACGGTCCATGCCGGCGATGCCGATCGCCGAGAGCAGCGCGCCGATCGTGGTCGGGATCAGCGTCACGAACAGCGCCACCAGCACCACGACCGAGATCGAGCCGCCGGCATAGGACGCATAGCTCGGGATCGTCACGGTCGCGAACACGAAGATGATGGTGAGGCCGGCCAAGAGGATGTTCAGCGCGATCTCGTTCGGCGTCTTCTGCCGCTCGGCGCCCTCGACCAGGCGGATCATGCGGTCGATGAAGGTCGAGCCTTGCGCCGCGGTGATGCGGACGCGGATCCAGTCGGACAGCACCTGCGTGCCGCCGGTCACCGCCGAACGGTCGCCGCCGGATTCACGGATGACGGGCGCGGACTCGCCGGTGATCGCGGCTTCATTGACCGAGGCCACGCCTTCGATCACCTCGCCGTCGGAGGGGATGATGTCGCCGGCCTCGACCAGCACGATGTCGCCGACCTTGAGCGTGGTGCCGGGAACGAGGCGATAGTTCCGCCCCGAACCATCCAGCAGCTTGGCCTGGCTCTCGGTGCGGGTCTTCTTCAGCGAATCCGCCTGCGCCTTGCCGCGGCCCTCGGCGACGGCTTCGGCGAAATTGGCGAACAGCACCGTGAACCAGAGCCAGAGGATGATCTGGAAGGTGAAGCCGAGGCCCTCCGCGCCGGTAGCAAGGTCGCGCAGGAAGATCACCGTGGTGAGCGCGGCGACGATCTCGACCACGAACATCACGGGGTTCTTCGCCATCAGCCGCGGATTGAGCTTGACGAAGGACGATTTGATCGCAGGTACGAGGATTTTCGGGTCGAGCATGGTCGACGCGCTCACCTGCTTTTGCAGTTTCATGGTTTCCATGGATGTGACTCCAATCAATTCGATCAGAACAGGGTGTTGGCGTTCATGGCGAGGTGCTCGACGATCGGTCCGAGCGCCAGCGCCGGGAAGAAGGTGAGACCGCCGATGATCAGGATCACGCCGACGACAAGGCCGACGAACAGGCCGCCGGTGGTCGGGAACGTGCCCGCCGACGGGGGGACCGACTTCTTCTGCGCCAGCGAACCTGCAATCGCCATCGCCGGCACGATCATGAAGAAGCGGCCGACGAACATCGCGCTGGCGAGCGTCAAGTTGTAGAAGAAGGTGTTGCCGGTCAGGCCTGCGAAGGCGGAGCCGTTATTGCCGGTCGCCGAGGTGAAGGCATAGAGCACCTCGGTGAAGCCATGCGGGCCGGCGTTCGCCATCGAGGCCACCGCGGACGGCAGCACCACGGCAACCGCGGTCCAGCCGAGATACATCAGCGGCAGCACCAGGATCGCGAGCATCGCCATCTTGACCTCGCGCGCCTCGATCTTCTTGCCGACATATTCCGGTGTGCGGCCGACCATCAGGCCGGCGACGAAGATCGCCAGCACGACGAACAGCAGCATGCCATAGAGACCGGCGCCGACACCGCCGACGATGATTTCGCCGAGCTGCATGTTGATCAGCGGGATCATGCCGCCAAGCGCGGTGAAGCTGTCATGCATGGCGTTGACCGCGCCGCAGGAAGCGGCGGTGGTGATGACTGCGAACAGCGAGGACGCAACGATGCCGAAGCGGACTTCCTTGCCTTCCATGTTGCCGCCGGAGAGCCCCAGCGCATGCAGCGCGGTGGTGCCGTTGGCCTCGGACCAGTAGCAGATAGAAACGCCGGCGATGAACAGCACGCCCATCACCGCGAGGATCGCCCAGCCCTGGCGCTGGTTGCCGACCATGCGGCCGAACACGTTCGTCATGGCGGCGCCAATCGCGAAGATCGAGATCATCTGCACGAAGTTCGACAGCGCGGTCGGATTCTCGAACGGATGCGCAGCATTGGCGTTGAAGAAGCCGCCGCCATTGGTGCCGAGCATCTTGATCGCAACCTGCGAGGCCACGGGGCCGACCGCGATCGTCTGCTTGGCACCTTCGAGCGTGGTCGCATCGACATACGGCCCGAGCGTCTGCGGCATGCCCTGCGACACCAGGAACAGCGAATAAACGATGCAGATCGGCAGCAGGATGTAGAGCGTGCAGCGCGTGATATCGACCCAGAAATTCCCGATCGTGCGCACCGACGCGCGCGCGAAGCCGCGGATCAACGCCACCGCGAGCACGATGCCGGTCGCAGCCGAGAGGAAGTTCTGGTGCGTCAGGCCAAGCATCTGGACCAGGTACGACACCGTGCTCTCGCCGCCGTAGTTCTGCCAGTTGGTGTTGGTGAGGAAGGAGACCGCAGTGTTGAACGACAGATCGGGGGCGACGGCGGCCTGGTCCGCCGGATTGAACGGCAACATGGCCTGCAACCGCATCACGCCGTAGATGATCAGGAAGCCGCCGATATGAAACAGCAGCATGGCGACCGTATAGGTCAGCCAGTGCTGTTCACGCCTTTCGTCGACGCCGCTGATCCAATAGAACCCGCGCTCGACCGGGCGCAGCACCGGCGACAGGAAGGTCGCCTCGCCGTTGAAGACGCGCGTCATGTACCAGCCGAGCGGCTTGACCAGCGCGACGACGATCGCGCAGTAGAGGATAATTTGAAACCAGCCGATGGCGGTCATGGCATTAAACCTTTCGAATGGGCTTTGAGCGCAGCAGCATGGCAAGCACGCCGACCAACAGGATGGTCAGCGCCGCATCTGCCACGAGAAGCTGGCCGATCATGAACATGGCGTTGATCAAAACCGCTCAGGGCGCAGCAGCGCATAGGTGAGGTAGAAGAGAAGGCCGAGCGAGACGAGGCCGGCGAGCGAATAGTCGAAGATCATGGCGCGCCCCCTCACAGCCGTTCGCAGGCGTAGGCGTAGCCTATGCCGGCTGCGAAAAATGCCGCGATGAGCACCAGCATGACGAGATCAAGCATTGGAGGCTCCTATGCATAACGGGCCGACAAAAGGCCCGTTTTGGTTCCGAGGTGAGGTGCCACCCGCCGCATAGGTTTTCGAGATGTAGGCTGCGCGGATGTTATAGGAATCTTATAAAGATCGCTGTCGTCCCGGCTGATCCGGGATCCATAACGAACGCTGTCCATGTTGCGCAAAGTGGGACTGCCACACTGCCACAGTGCGCTTCCAAACCAGAGTGGTGATTGTGGGTCCTGCGTTCGCCAGGACGAGGCGTGACGTTCCCCCGTCGCGCTTCCTGCCCATCTTTATGGAATCCTTATATTTCCGGTCGCCGTCCCGTCTCGTTTTCAAATGGCGTTTTGACCACCTTTGACGTGCGGCATTTCGTCAAGCCGCATGATCGATGGGTCTCGCCATGTCACTGCTTTCAGAGCCCTTGACCGCCGACCTCAGCCATCGGCTGCGGGACGCCGGTAGAGTGACAGTCGAACTGATGTCCGACCTCGTCCGCGACTGTTGCCGGCGCTTTCCCTCACAGGGGCAACGCGCCAAGACTGCGCGCGTCGAGGGATTGATCAAACTGGGCGCGTGGACCGATGCTGCGCTGGCGCTGCTCGACCTCGAATTGCCGCAATGGCAGGTCCGTCGCCTCGCCTATGACGACGGCGAATGGTACTGCTCGCTGTCGCGCGAACGCGAACTGCCCGACTGGCTCGATCAATCGATCGAGACGCATCACGCCGACCTGGCGCTCGCCATCCTCTGCGCGTTCGTCGAGGCACAGCAGATCACCGCGCCGTCGAGCAGGCCCAGCGTGCCGAGCGTCGAGCGTCATGCTGATGGCTTCTACCAGCCGATGCTGAGCGACAATTTCGCCTGAGCAATCCCGTGCAGCCGTTGCCAAACCTGCCGCAAAAACTGAAATCGGCCCAGGTCCTGGTTCGATTTGTGTTTCGGTTGCTGATCCTGACTGGTTTCGCGCTGTTCGGGAGCGTCGGCTTTGGCCGTAGCCTCATAGCGCTACTCTGGATGTCCGTCGTGCTCTGTGCGGTCATCGCCCTGATGCGGCGGGAGCAATTCATGGGCACTGACCTCAACCATTGGGACGAGATGGCAGCCTATGCCGCGCTTTGCGCGCTCGTCTCGGCCACCGGCTGGTAATCCTACGATGGGCCTAGCGACCTTATAGGTCTCTTATGAGATCGGTTACCCGCCCTCCTCGATTTCATATCCACCCGCAAAGATATTGAACGCGTTACCAAGTCTCGAGAGGGAATCACAAAAATGAAACTCGTGAACATAGAACTCGACGAACCTCCATCGTGTAGCTCCGCGTCGACCATCGTCTTTATCGGAAGAAACCGGCGCGGCCAGTGGGTCGCCCAGGAACAGAACGGCCTCTACGGCGGGCTGTTCGTCAATCGCGCCCAGGCCGTCAAGTACGCGCTGTTCGAGAACGGGCATCATCCAGAAACCATCGTCGAACTGTCGCGCGAATTCGAACTCGACATGAACAGAAGTTCCTCTCCCGCGCCCTCGCAACCAACAGCCACGCGACGCGTCGCCTGATCCGGTTCGCGGCCCATATTCAGGAGGAGTCAGATGATGCAGCCTTGTTTAGTTGCCGACCGCGACCAGGTCGTCGATACGATGATCACGCTGACGCACCTGTCGAACCTGCACCGCACGATCATCGCGGGAAGTGGAGCCATGGAGCTCTATCTTTCGCTGCGCCGGCGCGGCTTCGTTCAGGTCGCGACATCTGCAACATGCCGACTGCCCAGGAGGCAGCATAGCATCGGCCTGCTGACAGGCGAAAAAACCCTGGCGGCGATCGAGGCGGCGCTGCTGGAAATCTCGCAGTTCCTCAGCGCCAACGCCACCATTGCGATCCTGATCGACTCCCGTGAAGGCGAATTCTGCCTCAACATCCGAAGGAAGCTGGAGCAGATGGGCTTTCGGATCGAGGCAGGCGTGAGGTGCCAACGCGGCCTCGTGCTTGCCGCTCACCGCCAGGGTTTCGCGCAAATGGAAAGAGCGGCGTGAATCGCAAAGCGTTTGCGCGGCTGGGAAGGCGCTACGAATGCAATCGCAGGATCCGGTTGAATGGCACAGCAGACTGCTGCGCGCCTGGCAATTGGCGCTCCTGCGCTTTGCCGTAACGCTCGATAATGCCGATCGGTTGAACGTGATGGCGGTTGCCGCCGAGATCGACCGCGGCGGCCGCAGCTATGAGGAGCAAGCGAATTTCGGCTTCTTCCGCAAGATCAGTGCCGACCTTTGCAACGCCATTCTGCAGCAGAACGATGCCGCCGATACCACTTTGCGTCAGTATCTTGAGCGGATCGAGGATCCGCGCCTGAAGCGGGCATTCGCAAGCGCTGTCGAAATCGAAATCGATGCGGCGCCGCCGCGCGTCAGGACGCCTAAGGTCGACAATGGACTATGGCGAGGATTGGCATCGCGCAACCATGCTCCACTGCCCGGTACACGCTCACACGCCGCCAAATATTGAACGCGGTGCCTATTCCGAAGGACGACAACATGAAACCAGATTGGCTCACGGGCTACGTCCCCGACCTTCCAACACCGTTCGATGAGGATGGTGAAGTCGATTTCGACGCCTTTGCGCGTCTATGCGAGCGTCAGATCGCATCCGGGGCCAGCGCGATCGTGGTCGGCGAGACCACGGGCGAGGCGCCGACCCTGACGACGGGAGAGAAGGCTGGCCTCGTTCGCCGCGCCGTCGAGGTCGCGCGTGGCCGCATCCGCGTCATCGCCGGCGCCGGATCCAACGCCACGGATCGCGCGGTCGAACTGACGCGGCATGCCGAGGTCGCCGGTGCCGACGCCGTGCTGTCGGTCGTTCCCTATTACAACAAGCCAATGCAGTCAGGTATGTACGCGCATTTCCGCGCGGTTGCCGAGGCGACCGCGCTTCCGGTCATCCTGCACGACGTTCCCTCGCGCACCCTTCGCGAAATCTCCGACGCAACGCTTAATCGCCTCGCTGAATCCGAGCAGTTCATCGGATTGCGCGACAGCAGCGGCGACGTCGGACGCCTGGTCCACATACGGACGTCGTTGCCGCCGCATTTCCGCTTGCTGTCAGGCGATGACTTGACCGCGCTGCCGTTCATGGCCGCCGGCGGTCATGGTTGCATCTCCGCGGTGGCGAACCTCGTGCCGGAACTGTGCCAGGCGGTTCTTGCAAGCCTTAGGGAAGGACGACCGCAATCGGCCAGGTATCTATTCAGCCGCCTGGTCCCGATTGCCGGGCTGCTCGCCGCCGAGCATCCAGCGGCGCCGAAATACGCGCTGTCGCTGCTTGGGCTGATCCGGCCGAATACGCGCCTGCCGATCGTCCAGTTGAACGACGCGGCCAAGGCCGAGATCAAGGAAGCGATTGCCGACCTCGGCGATGAAGAATGGTCTGGCGTGGAGGATACTTTGCCCGCCGCACCGGCGCGCCACCAGCGAACGAAGCGATCGTAGCAAGTTGTGTAGGCTAATTTGAAGCACAGGCATCCGGCCAAACGCCAGTTGTTAGCCGAGCCCCGGCATTAACAGTTTCCCTCGACATTCGTAAAGGCCCTCAATATGCGGCGAAAGGGCTCCAACATGCTGGATGTAGTAGGTTCGGGCAGGCCGGCGGGGCTTCTCTCTGCGTCCGCTAATGCGATGTGGCATACGGGGCCATGGTGATTTGGCTTCTCTTGGCGTAAAGCATCTGAATCAAATCGCCACGCGCGCGGCTGTGCCGTCTGCCGGGCACGCAGCTTCAAGTCACTCGGCTCGACGTTCTGCGCCTGAGCCAACAAAGGTTTCCATCTCGTGTCATTCCCGACCACAAGTCCGCCGCTCGCCCGAGCTTTAGCCGAGCGCAGCTACGATCGGCCGACCCCTGTTCAGATCGCCGTGCTTGCGGAAGAAGCTGTCGACCGCGACCTTCTCGTTTCGGCCCAAACAGGCTCGGGCAAGACCGTCGCTTACGGGCTGGCAATTGCAAAGAATCTTCTGGGCAGGGACGAGCGGTTTCAGCGGGCTGCCGCGCCGCTTGCCTTGATCGTCGCGCCAACGCGCGAACTCGCCTTGCAGGTCCATCGCGAACTCGCATGGCTTTATCAATACGCGGATGCGCGCGTCGTCTCCTGCGTCGGCGGCATGGATCCGCGCCGCGAACAGCGCGAGCTTGCCGCGGGCGCTCACATCGTGGTCGGGACGCCAGGCCGATTGTGCGATCACTTGCGGCGCGGCCATCTCGACATTTCGGAATTGAAGGCCGTCGTCCTCGACGAGGCCGATGAAATGCTCAATCTCGGTTTTCGCGAGGATATGGAATTCATCCTCAAGACCACGCCCGACACGCGCCGCACGTTGTTGTTCTCGGCGACTTTTCCGCGCGGCATCGTTGCGCTGGCAAAGCAGTACCAGCGACAGGCCTTTCGGATCGAGGTCGCGGGCGACGAAGGCGGTCATGCCGATATCGAGTACCGCGCCATCCGGATCGCTCCTGATGATGTCGAGCACGCGGTCGTCAACGTATTGCGCTTTTTCGAATCGCCGAGCGCACTTGTGTTTTGCAACACAAGAGATGCGGTCAGGCATTTGCAGGCGGCGCTGCTGGAGCGTGGGTTTTCCGTGGTCGCTCTCTCCGGTGAAATGACGCAGAACGAGCGAACCCTGGCGCTGCAGGCGTTGCGCGACGGACGTTCCCGCGTCTGCGTGGCGACCGACGTGGCGGCGCGCGGCATCGACCTGCCGAGCCTCGACCTCGTCATTCATGCCGATCTGCCAAAGGACGCGGAGGTCATGCAGCACCGCTCGGGTCGCACCGGCCGTGCGGGCCGCAAGGGTGTGAGCATCCTGCTGGTGCCGCCCGCCCGAAAACGACGCGCGGAATTGCTGCTGAATCTGGCTGGCATTGATGCCGTCTGGGGCACGGCTCCTCAGGCCGATGAAATCCGCAAGCTCGATCATGAACGCATGCTGCAGGATGCGGTGTTCACCGAGGAAACGACCGCCGACGATCTGGTGCTGGCGCGGGCATTGCTTGCCGAGCGGTCGGTTGAGGACATCGCGGCGGCGCTCGCGCGGCTTTATCGCGCGCGGCTTCCTTCGCCCGAAGACATTCTCGATCCCGGCCAGGATCGCAGCCGACCTCGTGACGACCGCGGTCGAGAACACATTCGGACATCGCGCGGCGATGAACGCCCCACCGCGCCCCGATCGAAAACGGGAAGATCATCGTCGCGTCACGGAATGGCGGAAGCCAGCGTATGGTTCCGGGCTACCATCGGACGAAAAAAGAATGCGGAAGCGCGCTGGCTCTTGCCGATGATTTGCCGTCGTGGCGGCATCGACAAGCGTGACATTGGCGCCATCCGGATTCTGGACACCACCACCGAGTTCGAAATTTCCGAGCGGGTCGCAGGATCCTTCGCCGTCAAGATCCGACGTCCGGATAAGGAAGACAACATCCGCATCGAGCCGCTGGCCGACACTCCCCCAGGTCAGGCACCTTCGGAAAAGCCGTCACACTCGCCTTGGCACGAAGCCGGCGACTCCGATCACAATGCTCGTCGAAGCGACAATTCTCGTGACGCGACCGGACCGAAGCAACGCGGCAAGCCTCATCGCGAAAGCGGGTCGAAATTTGGCAGCAAGCCGGGTTTCGGGAAGAAAAAGAAACACCGGAACAAGTCCGGCCATGCTGGACAACGGCAGCCGACAAACGCGTCGCCTGCGAAAGCCTCACCCGGAAAGAAGGCAAGGAAGAATCGTCGCGGCTGATCTGTTGCGGTCGGGTGCTGCGGGACGCTCAATCCTTCAAGTCTGAGCGTGTTCCTAATCGCCGCAGCGAGTCTTCTGTGATCAACGCTGGACGGTCGCCCGCAATTTCACGAATCATCCGATGAGCCATCGCCCTTTGTGGATATCGAACTTCACCAGGCCTTCGTCTCGCATTTTCAACAGGAGGGATTGGCAAGCTTCTTCATTCACGACATTGGCGCGTTTCATGACCTCGTGCACTTTGAGCGGCTTCTCGCGGAGCGCCCGCAGGATATTTTCTCGATCATTCAGCACGACTAGGCTCCTACCGTCATCAAGCGCGCTAAATCACTGAGAATACGAAAGCTGATCTTCCGTAACGACACGCTCTATATTATCCGACTTGCTCTTGATGCGGTATCTAAGACGTCCATCTGCCTCGATGGGCATAAGTTGAACGATGGTGTAAATCATTGGTGCCTCAGTGGAGGCACGTCCTCGTGGACCTTGGGGCTGGTGGTGAACGTCTTCATTCAGTTTGTAGGCATATGACATGTGTCTACCTCTAAAAGTTACGGCTGCTCTAACGTGGAGCATGCTGTAATGCAATGCATCCTGTTGCCCTCCGGCCCAGGCCCGTGAAAGCAAGAACGAGCGCTGCGGCGGTCGGCTTCGCGGTCTTAAGGAGGGCAGAAGCGCGTCAGTAACGTTGACCTAATACGTCCCGAACATGCTTTTAGTGTCCGTGGTCGCATTGAACGGAGGCGGGACGAGTTAAACAAGCGCTCCTCGAGCCAATCGCCCGCTACCACCAAAAGCTATGCAGCGCAAAGTGCATTTCCCGAGCACGCGTTGTTGCGATTTGGTCTCGGCGGGTGGATGCTGTCGGCGCGGGCACAATGGAGGGCAGCATGAGCAAGGCAACTCTTGACAATCGCCATCGCAACAAGGACGGAGAAATCAGCGCCAAACACGGAAACACCCTTATTCGCACGTTGCGCAAGGTGTACGGCCAGAGTTTCGCGGCTGGCTATCCCGACACCGAGAAGCTCCGCGAGGTTCTCCTTAAGCTGAACGAGACATCGTTGAGCCAACTCCGCCGTGATCATGAGACCGGCCACTTGGAGCACAAGATCACCAAAGCCTCGAAGTGAGGCCATCATCTGGAAAGCGCGGCGCGGTCCCAGCCGAACCAGCGTGAGGCCCAATTCATCAGACTCCGCGATCGGATTGAAGAGCGTGCCGCTCGCAAATTCCTTGCAATGGAGTTCGAAGGCACTTCTCCGGGCATTATCTTGCGCAGTATCGACTTCCAAAATTAGTTCCAAAGGACGCGGCAGGGCTGATGCACAAGGGGATATCGGCATCCCATCGAGAACCCGCTGTGGTTTGACTTTGCACAAGGCGAGTTGGGGTGTTCGGGTTAACGAAGGCGGCGAGTTTTGATCGACCATGTCTTGCACAGACAAGACCCAAAACCGGACATCGGGCAAGGCAAAGGCCTGCAGACCTTGACGTCACTCCAATTCGTGTCCATATATGGTGCTAATCGACACTTGGCCGAACGACCTGGGCCGCTTCGCCTCGTTACTGACAGGCGCGCACGTTTCAGACCCCTTCTCCAAAATCGATCAGCCGACGAAGGATTCCGATCCCTCGGCGGCTAAGTCTTACGTGTACGTTGTCAGTGAAAGGACATTCTCCGTGACTACAGGAATTGTGAAGTGGTTTAACAGCCAAAAGGGCTTCGGCTTCATTCAGCCCGCCGATGGCGGCAATGACGTCTTTGTTCATATCAGCGCGGTTGAACGCGCCGGCATGAGCACCCTCAATGAGGGGCAAAATGTCAGCTTTGACATCGTCGCAGACCGCCGGACCGGCAAATCTGCCGCTGAAAATCTGCGCGCTGTCTGAGCGACTGCGTGAAGGGCCATGCTGCTCTGACCACGGATGTATTGGCAGAGCTTGTGGTTTCGGAGTCCCGCGGCCGATCCGTCGGCACGCGGGATTTTTTATTTGGCCGCAATCATTGCGGCTGCGCCGAAGCAGCGCGCGATCGGCAGGCCTCGGATATCATCACTTGAGCATTAAACATAACTCAGGTCTGGCGACGCCCGACACTCGGCGTTGGACGAGCATTCTGGGCGACTATCGGACGCCAAATCACGTGCGCAGCGTTGCCGAGTTGGTGATCACGGCTTTGCCGCTCGTGACGTTATGGACGGCAGCTTGGTTCACGTTCTCCCTTGGCTATGCTTGGGCTTCATTGCTTATCGCAATTCCAGCCGCCGGCTTTCTCTTGCGCCTGTTCATGATCCAGCACGACTGCGGCCATGGCACCTTTTTCGCCGATCGTCTGGCGAACGACTGGGTCGGCCGCGTCATTGGCGTGCTCACGCTGACGCCTTACGACTGGTGGCGCCGCACGCATGCGATCCATCATGCCACCACCGGCAACCTCGACCGCCGCGGTATCGGCGATATCGATACCCTGACAGTTCGCGAATACCAGGCCCGTTCGTGGTGGGGCCGTCTGAAATACAGACTTTACCGCCACCCACTGGTCATGTTCGTGGTCGGACCAGCCTATCTGTTTCTCCTGCAACACCGTCTCCCAGTCGGCCTCATGCGCGACGGTTGGCAGCCTTGGACCAGCACAATGGCGACCAATCTCGCCATTGCCGTGATCGCCGCCACGCTCACATGGCTCATCGGCATTAAGGCGTTCCTGCTCGTGCATCTTCCGATCATGCTGCTCGCCGCCACGACCGGCGTATGGCTGTTCTATGTGCAACATCAATTTGAGCAAACCGCGTGGGAGCGCGACGAGCGCTGGAATCTGCATCAGGCCGCCCTATACGGCAGCTCACATTACGATCTTCCGGTATTGCTGCGCTGGTTCACAGCCAACATCGGCATCCACCACGTGCACCATCTTTGCAGTCGTATCCCCTTTTACCGGCTGCCGCGCGTGTTGCGCGACCACCCGGAACTGCGCGAGGTCGGTCACATAACGCTCCTGCAGAGCTTTCGGTGCGTAAGGCTTGTGCTGTGGGACGAGGCTCAGCGCCGCCTGGTGTCGTTCCGTGAAATCAGAGCCCGAGAGTTTCAGGGAACGGCGCCAAAGCTCGCCGCACCATAGCCATAGCGGCCGCGCTTTCCTCGATCGTGATAGTGCGACGGTTAGCGCATCACCTCGGTCAGGGGCTCTGGGCATCCGACGTCGGCTGTTGGCGCTAAGCGTCGAGCCAGATAGCTTTGGCGCCTGCTGCTAGGGGTGATCCGTTTCTATATGAGGAAGGGGTGCTGTCCGTATTTGAGCCCAAGTGTCCCAACAAGTGTCTCAAATTGAATCTGCGGGTGTCCTAAATTGTTCGACCTCTACTGGCCTGGTTGAGATCGACAGTCCGCAATCTATCCGAAGGTGATACCCTAAGGTTGCGGGGGTAGAATTCGCTGCCTCCGCATTAGGAGGACATCGCCATAAGGTTCTCGTCGGGTCTAGCTATCGCTAGCACATCGATTGCACTGTTGATGTGCGGCCCAAGCGGCACAGCAATGTCGCAAACCGCAGCAGGCTCCACCACCTCGCTTCCTAGCGTCATGGTCGAAGCGCCAAAGCACGTAGCCACACCAAAGCACAGCGCGGTTACCCGCAGCACCGTGTCCCACCGGACATCGCAAACCGCTCAAACGCCATCGGCGCCAGAATCGGTATCCGCGAAGCTTGCGAATGCCACAGGCAGTTGCGTCGGTGGTTGCGTAACAAGCTTTAGGTACGGCGACGCCCCTTGGCACGGATGCTCCGTTTCTGGTTGGCCAGCGTTGTCGCTAACATGCAGAAACGTAGGCAACTACAAAACCTACGCTGAGTGCACGGAGGCCGGACTGATAACCGGTTGGAGAGCCAATGAAATCCCATGGTACTGCAGCAGCCTGGCGTTGAAGTGATCAAGATCCGCGCCAACAACTAAGGCAGACTCATTCGGCGGCCTCTTCCATGTGATGCCAAGCCGGCATGTCGCCTCGCGACCCAACTCGGATATGAGCCATCCGGCCGCTTACAAATCGATGAGTCTTGCTGACCAAATGACGGACCTCTGACAAAGCGGCGCCGTGTGGTATTGTTTAGCGTGGGTCTCGCTTCTCACCCGGCGCAGCAGTGATCGAAACAGCGGTGCACCGGTGTGCTTATGACGATTGCCACAAGCAACCTAGAAGCTAACCGCGTCTAACAACAATGGAGGATCAACGATGAAGATCGTCGTGATCGGCGGCACCGGCCTGATCGGCTCGAAGACCGTCGCGATTCTGCGCCAGGGCGACCACGAGGTCGTCGCCGCCTCGCCCAACAGCGGCGTCAACACCATCACTGGCGAGGGGCTCACGGAGGCCATGGCGGGCACGCAGGTGGTGATCGACCTCGCCAATTCGCCCTCATTTGAAGACAAGGCGGTGCTGGAATTCTTCGAGACCTCCGGCCGCAACCTGCTCGCGGCGGAATCCGCAGCGGGCGTCCGGCACCATGTCGCCCTATCCATTGTCGGAACCGACCGGACGCCCGACAACGGCTATTTCCGCGCCAAGGTCGCCCAGGAGAAACTGATCGAGGCCTCCGGCATCCCCTACACCATCATCCGCTCGACCCAGTTCCTGGAATTCCTCCGCGGCATCGCCGATTCAAGCGCGGCTGAAAACAGAGTCTGGATTTCGCCCGGCCTGTTCCAGCCCATCGCGGCGGATGACGTTGCTGCCAACGTCGCCGAGGTGGCACTCGCGGCGCCGCGAAACGGCATCGTCGAGATCGCCGGCCCGGAACGAGCGCCATTCAATGAAATCGTCGCCCGCTATCTGAAGGCGATCGGCGACCCGCGTGTGGTCGTGAGCGACCCCGAGGCCCGGTACTTCGGCGGCCGGGTCGAGGAGAAATCGCTGGTGCCGCTGGGCGAGGCGCGCCTCGGCCGCATCGGTCTGGACGAATGGCTCCGTCGCTCACAGACAAAAGCCTGATCCCGCACCGGAGGGTATGCCCAGTCTGTCACGAGCGGGTCCCGGACACGAACGAAAGAGGCGACTATGACGATCAAACTCGTTGCGTTGGTTCTTCTGTGCTTCATGACCGGCACGGCGGTGGCTCAGGAGCCTAAGGTCACGTCACTCATGTCCAAGGATCTTCCGGAGAGTCCCGGCAGGGAAGCTCTGATGATCACAGTCGAGCATGCGCCCGGCGGGGCGAGCGCTATCCACCGACACAATGCACATGCGTTTGTTTACGTGCTGGAGGGATCCGTCGTGATGCAGCTGAAGGGTGGACAACCGGTGACACTGACACCAGGACAGAGCTTCTATGAAGGCCCTGATGATGTTCATGTCGTCGACCGGAACGCAAGCGCCACCCAGCCGGCGAAATTCCTGGTGCTCTTGATCAAGGACAAGGGCGCCCCGGCGCTCGTGCCCGCACAGTGACTGTTACGCAACCCGAGTACACGAAACTGACTGCGGCAAAGGCCCTGCCCTCGCGACAAACGCGAAGCGTTTGCGTGGGAAGATCATGCTCCAAATAAAGAGCTAAAGCGGGATGACGATTCGAAGGAAAGTCATCCCGCTTTAGTGTGCTTCAGCAGCGCAGGCGCTGATCAGTAGTCCCACTTCTCGGAGAGAATGTGCGGCCGCTGCAGCGCTCTCAGCGACTTGTCGCGGTGGTCGGGCGCGTACGGCTCCGCCCAATGGGCGCGATAGCTGGCGCGGAACAGCAATTGATTCCGTAGCCGGGCGCATTTTGGCGGCGGTGATCCAGCGGTGGATCGTCCGAAGAAAGCGCCTCGGTTGCGCAAGCAGGTGCGCGGGGGATGAGCGGCGGCGCGAGCCGGCATGATGCGAATGCAGCAGTGTCATGTCCCACCTTCCAAACCCGGCGCAAACAGGCGCCGGACAATGGAAGATGCGAAGCAGTGCGTAGGAATTCGAGACGGCTTGCCGCCATCCCGCATAGAAGCGGCATAAAGGCAGCAGCGCCTACTCCGCGGCCGAGCGGAGTTCGGCCTTTTCCGCGCGCACGGCGCAGAACTTGAATTCCGGAATCTTGCCGAACGGATCGAGCGCGGGATTGGTCAAGAGGTTGGCCGCGGCTTCCGCGTAGCAGAACGGCATGAACACCATGTTTTCCGGCACGTCGCGGTCGGACCGCACCTTGACCTCGACGGCGCCGCGGCGCGTCTGCAGCCGGATGAAATCGCCGGGCCAGAGCTGCATGCGCCGCATGTCCTTCGGCGACATGAAGGCGACCGCCTCCGGCTCGATCTGGTCGAGTACGGATGCGCGGCGGGTCATCGATCCCGTGTGCCAATGCTCCAGCACGCGGCCGGTCGAGAGCACCATCGGATATTCGGCGTCGGGCAATTCATCCGGCGGAATGACATGCGCCGGCACGATCTTGCCGCGGCCGTTCGCGGTCGGGAAGCCGGTGGTGAAGATGATCTCGTTGCCGGGCTTGTGCGGGTCGTCGACCGGATAGGTCACCGCGCCCTCGCGCACGAGACGCTCCCAGGTGATGTTATTCAACGACGGCATCACCTCCGTCATCTCGGCGAAGACATCGGCCGGGCCGCTGTAATTCCACGGCAAGCCCATGCGCTTTCCGATCTCCTGGATGATCCAGAGATCCTGCCGCGCGTCGCCCGGCGGCTTGATCACCTCGCGCGCGAGCTGCACGCGGCGGTCGGTGTTGGTGAAGGTGCCGGACTTCTCCGCAAAGGCCGAAGCCGGCAGGATCACGTCGGCATGGAACGCGGTCTCTGTGACGAAGAGATCCTGCACCACGAGATGATCGAGCATGGCAAGCGCCTGACGCGCATGCTGCAGATCGGGATCGGACATCGCGGGGTTTTCGCCCTCGATATACATGCCGCGGATTTCGCCGGCATGGATCGCGTTCATGATCTCGACCACCGTGAGGCCGCGGACCGGGTCGAGGCTCTTCTGCCAAAGCTCTTCGAACTTACCGCGCAGATCGACGCGGCCGACCGGCTGGTAGTCCGGCAGGAACATCGGGATCAGGCCGGCGTCGGAGGCGCCCTGCACATTGTTCTGGCCGCGCAACGGATGCAGGCCGGTGCCGGGACGGCCGACCTGGCCGGTGATCAGCGCCAGCGCGATCAGGCAGCGCGCATTGTCGGTGCCATGGACATGCTGGCTGATGCCCATGCCCCAGAAGATGATCGCGGACTTTGCGCGGGCGTAGAGCCGCGCCACTTCGCGCAAGGTGTCGGCCGGGATGCCGCAGATCGGCTCCATCTTCTCCGGCGTGAAGTCCGCGATCTTGGCCTTCAGCTCGTCGAAACCTTCGGTGTAGCCGGCGATATACTGATCGTCGGTCAGGCCCTCGGTGATGATCGTGTTGATCATCGCGTTCAGCATCGCAACGTCGCTTCCCGGCTTAAAGGCGAGATGCTTGGTGGCGTGGCGCGACAGCGATTGCAGCCGCGGATCTATCACGATCAGTTTCGCGCCGCGCTTGGCAGCGTTCTTGATATAGGTCGCGGCCACCGGATGGTTCACGGTCGGGTTGGCGCCGATCACGATGATCACCTCGGCATCCATCGCCGCCGAGAACGGCGCCGAGACCGCGCCGGAATTCAATCCCTCCGTCAGCGCCGCGACCGATGAGGCGTGGCACAGCCGCGTGCAGTGGTCGACATTGTTGGACCCGAAGCCGGTGCGCACCAGCTTCTGGAACAGATAGGCTTCCTCGTTCGATCCTTTCGCCGAACCGAAGCCGGCGAGCGCCTTCACGCCCTTCTCGTCACGGATCTTGACGAGACCGCGCGCGGCGATATCGAGCGCCTCTTCCCAGCTTGCCTCGCGGAAATGCGTGAACGGATTGGCCGGATCGACCTGGTCGTTGGCGTCCTTCCTGGCGTTCGGCAACCGCACCAGCGGTTTTGTCAGACGATGCGGATGATGAATATAGTCGAAGCCGAAGCGGCCCTTGACGCAGAGCCGGTTGTGATTGGCCGGGCCGTCGCGCCCCTCCGCGTAGATCACCTTCTCGTCCTTGACCTGATAGGTCACCTGGCAGCCGACGCCGCAGAACGGGCAAAGCGAATCCACCTTGCGATCGGGATAGGTGACGCGGGTCTGCTTCTCGTCCAGCATCACGGCGGGCATCAGCGCGCCGGTCGGGCAGGCCTGCACGCATTCGCCGCAGGCGACGCAGGTGGACTCGCCCATCGGATCGTCGAAATCGAACACGATCTTGGCGTCGGCATTGCGATAGGCCATGCCGATGACGTCATTGACCTGCACCTCGCGGCAGGCGCGCACGCACAGGCCGCACTGGATGCAGGCGTCGAGATTGACGCGCATCGCCGGATGGCTGGCGTCGCCCTGCCAGCGCTCCGCGGCCGGGAAGCGACTCTCGGTGACGCCGGCCTTCTCCGCCCAGTGCCAGAACGTCGAATCGGGATCGTGCGAGGTCTCGCGCGCCGGCTGGTCGGCGACCAAGAGTTCCATCACCATCTTCTGGGCGGCGACGGCGCGGCTGCTCGCCGTCTTCACCTTCATACCAACGGAAGGAGTGCGCATGCAGGAGGCGGCGAGCACGCGCTCGCCCTCGATCTCGACCATGCAGGCGCGGCAATTGCCGTCGGGGCGATAGTCGGGCGCCGTCGAATAGCAGAGGTGCGGGATCTCCTGGCCCTGCCGCTTTGCCACCTGCCAGATGGTCTCGCCCGCCTTGGCCTCGACCAGCTTGCCGTCGAGTTCGAACTGGATCGTCGTCATTCCGCAGCTTCCTTGAACTCGTCGGGGAAGTATTTAATCACGGAGGTCAGGGGATTCGAGGCGGCCTGACCGAGACCGCAGATCGACGCATCGCGCATCGCCTGGCTCAGTTCCTCGAGCAGCGCCCGGTTCCACACGGGACGTTCCATCAGTTGCGCCGCCTTCTGCGTGCCGACGCGGCACGGCGTACACTGCCCGCAGCTTTCGTCCTCGAAGAAGCGCATCAGATTGAGCGCCGCCGCCTTTACGCTGTCATGCTGTGACAGGATCACGATCGCCGCCGAGCCGATGAAGCAGCCGTATTTTTCCAGCGTGCCGAAATCGAGCGGGATATCGTCCATCGTCGCCGGCAGGATGCCGCCGGAGGCACCGCCCGGCAGATAGGCGTGGAGCGTGTGGCCGTCGGCCATGCCACCGCAATATTCGTCGATCAGTTCACGCACCGTCAGCCCGGCTGGCGCCAGCTTCACGCCGGGATTCTTGACGCGGCCGGAGACCGAATAGCTTCGTAGACCGTGACGACCGTTGCGACCGTGCGAACTCCACCAGCCCGCGCCCTTCTCCACGATGTCGCGCACCCAGAACAGCGTTTCGATATTGTTGATCAGGGTGGGCTGACCGAACAGTCCCACCTGGAACGGATAGGGTGGCTTGTGCCGCGGCAGGCCGCGCTTGCCTTCGATGCTCTCGAGCAGCGAAGATTCCTCGCCGCAGATATAGGCGCCGGCACCGCGGCGGATGTGCAAGGTGGGACCGCCCGGCGGCAGCTTGGCGAGTTCGAGGGGCAGGATCTTGAGCGCCGCCGGATATTCGTCGCGAATGTAAATGTAGACATCTGTGGCATCGACGACGTGCGCGCCGATCAGCGTACCTTCCAGGAAGCGGTGCAAATCGCGCAGCAGGTAAAACCGATCCTTGAAAGTGCCGGGCTCTCCTTCATCGCCATTGACTGCCATCAGCCGGGGCCCGGGCTCGCCGAGCACCGCGCGCCATTTCCGGCCGGTGGGAAAGCCTGCGCCGCCGAGCCCGCGCAGGCTGGAATCGTCGAGCGCCTTCAGGATGTCTTCCTTGCTGACCCGGCCGGCGCGCAGATCGTTCAGCAGCTTGTAACCGCCATCCTTCACATAGGCATCGTAGTCGACATAAGTCGGGATATCGGGTTCAATCTCGCCACGCGCAGCCGTCGCCAGCACTTCGGTTGTGGTCGCGCGCATCACGTAGTGATGACCGACTTCAGCCACAGGAGCCATATCGCACAGGCCGACGCAGGGCGCGCGCACCACGCGGATGCCGGGACCGGCCGAGTCCTGCAATTGCTCCAGCAGCCTTTCGCCGCCGAGCATCGCGCAAGTGAGCGAATCGCAGACGCGGATCGTGAGCGGCGCGATATCCGGCTGGCCTTCCTTCACCACGTCGAAATGCGCGTAGAAGGTCGCGGTCTCGAACACTTCCGCAAACGACAGTCGCATCTCGTCCGCGAGCGCGGCGAGATGCGCGGCGGAGATCTGGTGATACTTGTCCTGGATCAGGTGCAGGAATTCGATCAACAGATCGCGCCGGCGCGGCTGGTCGCCGAGCAATTGCTCGACCTCATGCGCGGCCGTCGGATCGATCTGGCGTCCCTTCGGCGTCGCCTTGGCCTTGCGCCGCCCGGCGCCAGGATGCTCGAACGCGCGAACCTCTTGCA
The DNA here is from genome assembly GCF_043638955.1 of Bradyrhizobium sp. 31Argb. Taxonomy (NCBI): domain Bacteria; kingdom Pseudomonadati; phylum Pseudomonadota; class Alphaproteobacteria; order Hyphomicrobiales; family Nitrobacteraceae; genus Bradyrhizobium; species Bradyrhizobium sp. 31Argb. The sequence goes on from NZ_JBEGDB010000016.1 coordinate 48,866, forward strand.
CGTCATGAACCGTCATTGAAACATCCGTTTTTACCACTCTTTAGATCAACTCTAAACTCTGGCATGCCAGATGCCAATAGAAAATTATCGCGTCCAAAGAAGCATTTAAGGGGCATGCCGCCACGCATGCCCCCTACCCCTTTTCCCAGCGACAAGCCTATCCTCACGTCTTGCCCATGCACTCCTCGATGTAGAACCACCGGTCGTCACCCGCCAATCCCTTGGCTTTGACCTCCTGGCGACAGGTCTTCAACTTGCCCCTGTTGGCGCTCCATTTGGCCTTCATGTCCTTCAGCTTTTGCGCCGTCAGCTTCGCCCTGGAAGGCTTCGCCTCGCTCGAAGCGGCGGGCGTGGACGGCGCGGGCGTGGTGGTTTGGGCCGAAGCCGCAGTCAGTACACCCATGATCAACAACGCGGCGGCGACACCAGTTCCGATACGAAACATCGAGAAAATTCCCTTGTTCTATTCGTTGAATTGAATGGACGAAACAAGGCGCCGCGAGCGAAAGCATCGCCCGCGGCGCCGGCTCCGATCAGAAGATCTTGACCGCGCTTTCCAGCGTCTTCCAGACGCCCCAGGCCAAGGGAATGCCGACAAAGGCCCAGAACAGCACGGCCTTAGCATCCAACCCGCCGAACCCGATGCCGTAGGAACCATGCGGGCCGGCCGCATCCGCGCTCGCGCTCGCCGCCTGCAGTTTTGCCACTTCCGCCTCGCTCATGTGCCACTTCGCATCGACCGGCTTGACCAGATAATTGCAGATCAGGCCCGCGATCAGCATGGCGCAGAGGATGTACATCGTGGTGTTGTAGAGCTGGTCGCGCGGAACGCCGGCAGCTAACTGGAACTCGCGGATGTAGTTCACCACGACCGGGCCGATGATGCCGGCGGTCGACCACGCCGTCAGCAGCCGGCCGTGAATGGCGCCGACGAATTGCGTTCCGAACATGTCGGCGAGATAGGCCGGCACGGTCGCAAAGCCCCCGCCATACATCGACAGGATGATGCCGAAGCCGAGCACGAACAGCAGTTTCGAGCCCATCGCCGCAAAGGTCGGCGCCAGCGCATAGAGCGCTATGCCGAGCAGGAAGAACGTATAGTAGGTGTTCTTGCGCCCGATCTTGTCCGACAGCGACGCCCAGAAGAAACGGCCGCCGATGTTGAACAGCGACAACAGCCCGGCGAAGCCCGCCGCGATGCCGGCGATCTGCGCCTTCTGCGAGGCATCAAGCTGGTTGAAGCCGACGTCGGGCAATCCGATCAGTTTGCCGGCGAAGATCTCCTGCAGCATCGGCGAGGCCATGCCGATCACGCCGATGCCTGCTGATACGTTGAGGCAGAGCACCCACCAGATCAGCCAAAACTGCGGCGTCTTGTGCGCATCGTCGAGATGGACGTTGTTGGTGGAGATCATCTTGTTGGCCTTGGCCTTTGGCTTCCAGCCCTCGGGCTGCCAGCCGACCGGCGGGATGCGATAGCGGAAGGCGCCGATCATCATGAACACGAAGTAGATCACGCCCATGGCCAGGAAGGTTTCCCAGACGCCGACTGAGGTCGGGGTCTTGAAATAGTTCATCAAGAGGTTGGCGAGCGGCGCGCCAATCATGGCGCCGCCGCCGAAACCCATGATGGCCATGCCGGTCGCCATGCCGCGGCGATCGGGAAACCATTTCACCAGTGTCGACACCGGCGAGATGTAACCGAGCCCGAGACCGACGCCGCCGATCACGCCGGCGCCCAGCCACATCAGCCAGAGCTGATGGACGTAGACGCCGAGCGCGCCGATCAGCAAGCCGCCGGCCCAACACAGCGCCGCGACGAATCCGGCCTTGCGCGGACCGACGCGTTCGAGCCAGCCGCCCCAGATCGCAGCGGACACGCCGAGCAGCACGAAGAACAGCGTGTACATCCACCCGAGACTCGCCACCTTCCAGTCGCAGGTGGTGGTGAACAATTCCTGCCACAGCGAGATATCGGGGCAGGCCTTCGGCGCGTTCAATCCGATCGCGCGCGACAGCGGCAGCCAGAACACCGAGAAGCCGTAGGCCATGCCGATGCACAGATGGATGCAGAGTGCGGCCGGCGGCACCAGCCAACGGTTGAAGCCGGCGGTCGCAATCGTGTGCTCCTTGTCGAGAAAACCAAGCCCCGCGCCGGCCACAGCGCCGGTGCTGCTAATCGTCGTCATCCGATCCTCCCTGCGGCCGCTCTTCAATCGAGAGCGTGCTCGCTTGTGTGATCCCATCCTTAAAGTTCAGCGTCGCGAAGCAGCCATGCTCCACGACATTCCCTCGATGCGCCGGGAATCGCTAAGCGCGCTCGAGAATTCCCAACCCGCAACGCGACACGATACGCCCGGTGCCAGCGTCAGCCGTGATGTTAAAGAAATGCCCGCCCGTATCGCTCGTGCCCGAGCGACGCTCCGCGGCTGCGTCGCCTGCGGAGCGATTCAATTGGGACAGAAGGTCTGAAATGTGTCGATAGGAAAAAGGTAGGTGTCAACCAGAGCGATTATTGCAACGCACGGCTATTGTTGCGATGCGGACGAAGCATCATTGATTTTCTCTATCGTCCCATTCGTCTTCTCGATCAAAAACACGATGCGGCTCTCGCTCCGCTCGGTGATCTCGACCTTGTCGCCGGTCTCTCGGATCAGATTAGGAATGTCAATCACCGACAATGGATCGGTGCAGACCACTTCAAGAAAATCACCAGGCGTAACCGTCTTCAATGCCTTGCGCGTCTTCAACGCGGGCAGCGGACATTTGAGGCCGGTGAGATCAAGTTTTGTCGTGCTCATGTTTGTGACCATGGCGAAGCATTCGCATACCGTCAATCGCTACGCGACGGCTTCAGATCAGGCTTGCATAGGACAGGAATCCGACGGTCTGGCCGGGTTCGACGCGTGTGATGTGTTCGCCAAGCTCGACCAGGCCATCGGTGTCGACCAGCGACGACAACAGCCCCGCACCCTCGCGCGGGAACTTGATGGCTTCGAGCGCGCCATCCGGCGCTGTGCGCAGATTGACGCGAACATATTCACGGCGCCCGATCTTCTTCTTGTAGGTAAATCCGGCGCGGACCGGCATCGGCACCAGCGGCTCCGGCGCGCCGCCTGACAGCGCCAAGATGGTTGGCCGCACCACGTGAACGAAGGTGACGAAGCTCGCCACGGGATTGCCGGGCAGGCCGATGAACGGCGTGCCGCCAATGATGCCCATCGCGACCGGACGGCCGGGCTTGATCGCCATCCGCCACAGCACCAGGCGGCCGACGCTCTCGACGCCGGCCTTGACATGATCCTCCTCGCCGGTCGAGACGCCACCGGTGGTGAGGATCAGATCGTGGTGGCCTGCGACGTCCTTCAGCGCGCGTGCGAGGCTCGCAGGCTCGTCGCGCAGAATGCCGAGGTCGCTGACCTCGCAGCCGAGCCGCCGCAGCATCGCCATCAGCATGAAGCGGTTGGAATCGAAGAGCTGCGGCGGCGCACGGCGCTCTCCCGGAGAAACCAGCTCGTCGCCGGTCGAGAACACCGCGACGCGGATCCGCTTGATCACGTCGAGCCTGACAAGGCCGAATGCCGCGGCCAGCGCGACATCCTGTGGCCGCAGGCGTCTTCCAATCTGCAACGCGGCGTGGCCGAGCGGGATGTCTTCGCCCGCGGGCCGCACATTGGCGCCCGGCTGCAGGCCTGCGGGCAAAACGACCTTGTCGCCTTCGATGCGAACATCCTCCTGCATGAACACAGTGTCGGCGCCATCTGGCATCGGCGCGCCTGTGAAGATGCGCACCGCATGACCGGGCTCGATCGGCGCATTCGCCGCGGCGCCCGCCTGCACCCGTCCACTGATCGGAAACGCCTGCTCCGAATCTTTGGGAAGATCGCGGCTCGCCACCGCATAGCCATCGACAGCGGAGTTGGTGAAGGGCGGCAGCGGCAGCGGCGCAAGGATCTCATTGGCGAGGATGCGCCCGTCGGCCTCCGCAAGCGCGACGGTCTCGATATCAGCTACCGCCGTCACCCGCGTTGCGATCAGGCGCACGGCTTCGTCGACCGACATCATCGGCCCGCTGGAGGCAAAGCAATCGTCGGATAGTTGCGCCATTCAGGTCTCGCTCTTTGCCAGGATCTCGTCGACCGTAACAGCGGCACGCTGCATCATGGCGGCAACGGCGGTGACATCATCGAGATGGGCCGTCGGCAGCCGGGTTTCAATCGCCGCATCGGTCGCGATCCCGACAATGCCGGGATCATCCGGGAACAGCAGCGGCTTGTTGTTGGCGGCCCGATGCACCTCGATCTTGCGCAGCGGCTCGCGCTTGAAGCCTTCGACGACAACGAGATCGACCTGCGACATCTTGGCGAGCAGCTCGACCAACCGCGGCTCGCGGGCGCCGCGCAGCTCATGCATCAGGGCCCAGCGCCGGCTGGAGGAGACCAGCACCTCGGTCGCGCCCGCCTGGCGGTGCACCCAGGAATCCTTGCCCGGCACGTCGACGTCGAACTCGTGATGAGCATGCTTGATCACGGACACGCGCAGCCCCTGTCCCAGCAGATACGGAATCACGCGCGACAGCAAGGTGGTCTTGCCGGCGCCGCTCCAGCCCGCGAGTCCGATCACTTTCATGCCAATCTGTTCTCCGGAACCGCCACCACCGTCATTGCGAGGAGCGAAGCGACGAAGCAATCCATAGTTTCCGCGGGGACAGATGGATTGCTTCGCTTACGCTCGCAATGACGGGCGGGGCCCATATTTCCCTAAGCTTCCGACATGCTTATATCGGATGGCAGGTAAAGTCATGCTAACCTGACCGCCATGATGAAGATCAACAAAGCGCGCGTTCCCCTGATCGTCCCCAATCCGGACGACCCGCGCCTGACCGAGCGCGTGACCGGGACCGACCAGACCGGCGCCAGCGTCGAGATCAAGGTGCCGATGGAGCGGCCGCTGACGCTGTACCTGAACGCACAGGAGATCGTCACCATGATGACGATCGGTGACTACCCGGAATATCTTGCGCTCGGCTATCTCCTCAACCAGAACATGCTCAAATACGACGACGTCGTCACCGAGGTCGAATATGACGACGATCTGCAGGTGGTGGTCGTGCGCACCGAGCACCACACCAATTTCGAGCAGAAGCTGAAGAAGCGCACCCAGACCTCGGGCTGCGCCCAGGGCACAGCCTTCGGCGATCTCCTGGAGGCGGTCGAAAGCGTGGCGCTGCCGAAGGCGGAATTGCGCACCTCCTGGCTCTACCAGATGACGCATGTGATCAACACCATGCCCTCGCTCTATCTCGAAGCCGGCGCGATCCATGGCTGCGTGCTGTGCAAGGAGGGAACGCCGATCTGCTACACCGAGGACGTCGGCCGCCACAACGCCGTCGACAAGATCGCCGGCTGGATCTACCGCCATGGCGTCGACCCCGGCGACAAGATCCTCTACACCACGGGGCGGCTGACCTCGGAGATGGTGATCAAGACGGTGCGGATGGGCATTCCGATCCTGGTGTCGCGCTCCGGCTTCACAGCCTGGGGCGTCGAACTCGCGCGGCAGGTCGGCCTGACCCTGGTCGGGCGCACGCGCGGAAAACGCTTCATCGCGCTGTCAGGCCAGGAGCGCATCCTGTTCGACCAGAACCTCGACTATGTCGAGGAGGAATCCGCGCGCCACAAGCGCAAGGGCGAAGCGCGTGACGACTAGCATGATGAATTCAGATCGAGCTGCATCCCCGAACGAGCCGCGCCCCCTCTCCCGCTTGCGGGAGAGGGTTGGGGTGAGGGTGTCTCCGCGGGCGAGACTCTTCGTGTGGAGAGAACCCTCACCCGCTGCGCTCTTCGAGCACAGCGACCTCTCCCGCAAGCGGGAGAGGTAAAGCAGATGGCGGCCTCACGCGACAGAATTCCCGGCGTTCTTTTGGCCGGCGGCCTCGCGCGGCGCATGGGCGGCGGCGACAAGCCGATGCGCACGATCGGCGGCCGCACGATTCTGGAGCGCGTGATCGCGCGTCTCGCGCCGCAATGCGACGGCCTCATCCTCAACGCCAATGGCGATCCCGCGCGCTTTGCCGCGTTTGGATTGCCCGTCATCGCCGATAGCGTCGCCGATTTCCCAGGGCCCCTCGCCGGCATTTTGGCGGCGCTGGACTGGATGGCGGCGAACCGGCCGGAGGTGTCGCTGGTCCTGAGCGCGGCCGGCGACTGCCCGTTCCTGCCGCGCGATCTCGTCTTACGCCTCCACGACGCGCTGGTGAAGCAGAACGCGCAACTGGCGGTGGCGGCCTCCGGCGACAAGTCACATCCGGTGATCGGACTATGGAGCGTGTCGCTCCGCGACGAACTCCGCCATGCCCTCGTGGTCGAAGACGTCAGGAAGATCGACCGCTGGACCGCCCGCTACAGGCTCGCCACTGTGACCTGGCCGACCGAGCCGCTGGACCCCTTCTTCAACGCGAACACGGTCGAGGATATAGCCGAGGCCGAACGGCTCGCGGCGCTCGACGCAGCACCAGACTGACACCGCTGTCATTCCGGGGCGTCCGAAGGACGAGCCCGGAATCCATCGGGCCGCAGACGCGAGCGGAGGAATGGATTCTCTGATGTGCAATTGCACATCATAGCTCGATGCTAACGCATCGCCCCGGAATGACGGAGCCATTTCCGCGCGACCGCCCTCCACTCACTCATTCCCGTCTGATTTGCCGCTCCAGCCGCAGCGTGCGTTTGCGCAAGGAATCGTAGATCGGTGGATTGTGCAGCAGCGAGGGAAGCAGCATCGCCACGAAGCAGGCGCCAAGCATGGGCAGCAGCATCGTCACGTTGCCCGTCATCTCGGCGACGAGAACGATGCCGGTCACCGGCGCCCGTACCACGCCCGCGAAGAAGGCGGCCATGCCAACCAACGCAAATGCATGCGGCTCGATCGCGAGGTCCGGGAATACAAAGCGGCAGGCTGCTCCGAACAACAGCCCGGACTGGCTCCCAGCACCAGCAAGGGCGCGAAGAGCCCGCCGGGAGTGGCGGCAGCGTATGATAAAGCCCCCAGAGCGAACCGGATCAGGAATGCGGAGGCGACGATCGCAGCGCTATCCTGGCCGGTCAGCGCGCGCTGCGTGATCTGATCGCCGCCCCCGACCAGCTCGGGCGCGAACCAGGCCAATATGCCGACGCTAGCGCCGATCAATCCGGCGCGGAGCTCGATCGGCAGCCGCGCGAACCGGTCGCTAGCAGCGATGAATGCGAGCAGCGTGCGGTTATAGGCGACGGCAAGCAGGCCCGCGACGGCCCCGAGCGCAAGGAACAGCGGCGCAGATACCGCGCTCGGAGTGTTCAGTGGGGTGACCTGGAAGTCGGGCGCGTCGCCGATAAACAGCCTTGCGACCGGGATCGCCGTGGCCAGCGTGGCGAGGGCCGCGACAGCGACGCGGCGCTCGAATTTGTGCAGCAGCTCTTCGAGTATGAAGGCGAGCCCGGCAATCGGCGCGTTGAATGCCGTCGCCAGCCCGGCGCCGGCGCCGGCCGCCAGCAGCAGGCGGGCGTCCGCCCAGCAGAGCCGGCCGACGCGCGCGGTGAAGGCCGCGATGCCGGCGCCCATCTGGACGGTCGGCCCTTCGCGGCCCAGCGCCAGCCCGGAACCGATCGCCAGGATTCCGCCGATGAATTTCACTGGCACCAGGATAAACGGAGCCGGCGGCACCTGCCCGTGCAGAACAGCTTCGACATGCGGAATGCCGCTGCCCGACGCGTGCGGCGAGAACCGCCGCACCATCCACGCCGCAAGCAGCGTCGCGCCAGCGCATGCGCCCACGACAATCAGGAATCCCAAGATGCCGTGACCATGCGCCCAGGCGATGGTCGCATCGCGCAAGCGATCGGCCTGCCCGAGCAAGAGGCGGAAGTTCGCCCCGACGCATCCGGTGACGGCCCCAACGACGAGGGCCGCCGCCACGAGGCCCAACAGGCTGCGACCTTCGTCTGCGACTACGCGCTCATCGTCAGGCTTGTGGTCCACGGCTGCCCTGAACTTTCCATGTGTTTCGCGCGGAACAAGTTTGGCCGAAATCGCCGGCGAATTGAAACCGGCAAGAGCGATTTCTTGCAAGGAAATTTGTTCAACGATTTCAAGCTGATTTGCCCCGTCCAGTCCTCGCGCAAAAAACATTCCGCTTTCGCCGTCGGGCAAATCAGTGATTTAACCCCGCGCGTCTCACGGCGGATGAGGGGCGGCTCGCGATCGTCACGAACGTTGCGGTGAGATGCGGTGGACGTGACGGGTGTGACTGACGAGCACGCACATCACGGACGGCGAAGTCGTGTGGTCCTGGCGCCCCGACGCTGGCGCTAAGTTTTTCGCGCGAACAAGTTCGCGCT